>JAYVLG010000199.1:0-28904 GCA_043759595.1 Sulfurirhabdus sp.
GGAGCCGCGCGGCACCTCGTCGCATCAATGGCGTATCCTCGGGATATATCAGCCACTGACGCAATACAGCAATCGATTGCTCGGAGCATCCAGTCATCGAAATAGCGGTCTGCACGGTCAAGTCACTTGGCCAACAAGCCGTGCCGTCCGGCAATTTCGGCGAACAAATCGAGTTCATCCTGGCTCATCGTCCTCAACACAAGCGACACCTGCTGTGCTGCATGGCCAGCTTGCCGGTAGGCTGAAAACATGGCGTCTACTGTATCGGCCAATGGCAACCTCCACCCACCCTTCAGCGCCGCTGTAGCAAGAGATTTTGCGTTATGGCGAGCCGCAATGACCAGCGCTTCGGTGAGCGCGCTCCTGATAATCGCGAGTTTCTCCGCATCAGTGCGTTCGCCGACATGATGCAGCGTTGAAGCCAGCACGATTAAGCGCCAAGGACATTCCCCGTCCCAAGGAATACCCGCGCTACGCCCGATGGGGATGGGAAACGGTATCTCAAGCTGCATATCTTCCCAGTCCTCTGGCCAACGCCTGGCGAATTGGTTGGCAAGGTTGCCGCCAAATATTTCCTTACCACCACGTATCGGCCTCGCCGGGTCAGGCTTGGCGCGCGCCACGCCATCCACGGTGAGAAGCAGCGCGCCTGTTTGCGCGTCCAGCGCATCGCCGAGCTCCAATATCACCCCTACCACTTTGGCCCTCTGAAACGGAGAATAGGTTGCTGCGCTTGCATCCAATCCGCAAATGTTGCGTAGGTCTTACCTTGAGGATAGGAGTGGCTTTCCCCGGCTAGGGCTATATTTTCCCTGGAGCGTTGACGTGCTTGCCCGGCCCCGTGCCAAATAATTTCTCCTCTCAAGGTGCCGCTCGACAGGAAGCCGTTGAAGCTCACAGTGTCTTTAGTCGGGCCATCGTTATCCCACCCATCGGAAAGTTTCGCCTGAAACAGCAGTCTTCCCGTTTTGACGTCATAACGCACGTTTTCCAGTATACCGACGGGCGGATCACCGCACAGGCCACGGTGGTGATGGATCAGACCCGTGAAGGCACCGTCATAATTCCACAACTCAACTGTGTAGCCATTACAATGCTCACCGTTGCCAGTTTCAACATGCGAATAGCTTCCGTAGAAGGTTACTGGCTGTTGGGCCTGCGCATTTCCCACGAAATGACTCAACGCAATAGCGACAAAACACACTGCAAAATATTTCTGTACTTTGCTCATGAGCCCTCCGAGACAATTGGTTGAACGCACGTCGCCCATTGATCTGCCTACAGTGATTCCTGCCACCTTGTGCGTCTGGTGATCATGCAGCGCGAACCGCGCCCGGTTTGAATATCCGGAAACGCCGCGAACAAAAGCCTTTCCAGATTGCTTGAAGAAACTGGGGAAGAAATCGCGGCGTTTTTTGTTCCGCCCCGGCAACTGGTGTAGCACCAGCCATGCCAGGAGGATGGATCAATAACGCTGCCGGTACGTCACGAGAGACGACCCGGTCTTGCTTACGGCCTGCTCCCAGAAGCCACGCAACTTGGCCTGGCGTGCGCCGTCTATGGTCACACCCACCATGTGAACCGTCGCACCGAGGCCGGTGGGCAGCGCAATGCTCCCCGGCAATTTATCCGGTATCGCTTTGGCCATGTCAATGCCCGTCTCCCGGCTCTGCTCGATCATGTCGCTCAGAATGTAGACCACACGCTCGCGTTGCGGCACCTTCTCCTGGGAAAAATAGTCCTGCGCCGCAATAAACGCGCCAAGGACGGACGTGGCCTTCATCGGGGGATCGGACAATTTGGCCTTGAGCGAACGCAAAAGCCCCATCTTGGCATCCTTCAAAAGGGTTTCGTTGCGCGACGGCGACAAGGTTGCATCAGGCAAGGGCAGCTTCGCCCTGGCGAATGGCGCAAAATTATGGGTGCCTTTTCCCAGCGGCAGCAATAACACGGTATCGCCCCGCTTGAACGGCAGCTTTTGGAAATCCGCGAAATACCCATTCCGGGCGGACTCGGCCGAATCGCTCAGATCCACGAACACCATGACTTGGTCAGCGCGTGCCGGATCGGCTACCACGAGGAGTATGCCGAAGATCAATGCCAGGACACGGTTGCGATTCATGGTAGAAAGACCTGTTTTCATAATTGCCTCCAAATGGGTCATTTTCATTTGCCACTGTTTTCTGATTTCCAACCCACGCCGAACTTTACCCGCGAGCCCTCGACATAGCCGGCCTCGTATTCCACATCGAGTCGGGTGTCGTTGATATTCGGATGGGCCTTCTTCCACGCCTCGGTCAGGGCAATAGTCGTGGTAAGCGAGGCGGAAATACTTTTCGGATTGCGCACGCCCATGTTCACTGCATCTTGCGCACCTTTCTCGAACGCATCGTAGAAGACCGCATTCTCGATATACGTGCAGTACTGCGAACCCCAATCCAGTTCCGACTCCGGCAACCGCGTGCTGGCGTGATCAGTGATGGCGGCGGGGATGCTCAGGCTGTCGTTGAAGGCCGTGCGCATGGTTCTGGAGCACTCCAGGATCGCCATGCGCAGAGCGACGGGTGCTGCCGGGTCAATACCCGCTTCAACGCCCCCGAAAAACTCGGCCACTTCGCGCTGGGCGCTTTGCCGCAGTTGCGAAAGTTTCGCGATAAGCGAATTGGAAAAGCTCTCCAGCTCGGTCCGTATCTCTTCAGCCGCGATACGCGAAGTAATGAACTTGCGCTGCCGGATCATGTAACGAATATCGCCGTATTCACGCCAGAGGCTCAGGTAGACGGCGATCAGCATGATGATGAGCGAAATGATCGAGAACAACGACGAAGCAAAAATATTCTTCCAGAAATATCCGGACAAAAATGCTGCCTTGCCGTCCGCCGATTGCATGTAGTTCATCTGCTGCTCCAAGCTAACCGCAGAAGGCGGAGCATTCATGATCGCGATCTCCAGCCTCGACTTTTCCTCCTCGTATTTCTGTAGCGACACCTTTTCCTCGTGGACGAATCGGATCCCGCTCAACATGACGAACACGCCCACCGTCACGATCAACAACCCGATACCTATACCCGATATGTTGCGGTCAAAGAATTCGCCGAGGAAAATCTTTGCCAGTACGTGTCCGATCATCACCACGCCGAAAAGAAACGCAAGGATCGCCACCAGAGTTATGGTCTCCCGGTCGAGGAGATAGCGAACGCACTGGAGCGGACCTCCTGCTGCAGGTGCGGCCATCTCCCTGCAGATCATCGGCACGATGCCTTCATCTTCCATCAAGGTATTGAAAACCAGCGTTGCCGGGGCGAAATCGAGCACCGCCAGGGTGGCCATCCCCAGAAAGAACAGCACCCAGACAACAATTCCCCAGCGCTTCATTAATTGCTGCACCGAAAGCCAATGAAAGATACCGCTACGCATGAGCTGGATATTTTCGATGCCGGCCACACAGGCTACGTCAAGCTTCGCCGCGAGCTTCCGCGTCTTGCGGAGGTAGTCGCCCTCGAAGCGCGACACCATTGCATTCTCGTAAGTATCTTTCAGCTCAATCAAGTGCGCGGGCAGAATGGGATTTTCAGGGCATACTAAAGCGCCATCTCCTCCAGTCACCTGAGCGGCCATGGTTTGCGTGGCTCGCTTACCAGCACGGTAATTGCTGCGGAATAGGTTACGCCAAAATTGCATGATGATGCCTCCAGAATCCTGATTGATAAACTGTCCGATCTTCGCGACTTGCAATGGACGGGTGCGTCGGAGAAACTACCCCCAAGTTCGACTCGCCACGGATGCCCACTGTCCTATGGTTACAGGCCCAGATCAAATCCATCCCTTTCGTAAATGTGTCCACGAATTATTTTGAAGTCAAATCTCTTGCGTTAAGCCACTCGCCATGAGTCAATTGGCTTAATGCAGCATGGAATTGCATAGACCAAAGGAATAATCACGCGCTTCATACTTTGGACTTAACCCGTTTCCATGGAGAGTTTAAGCCTCTTCATTGGACTTACCAAGCTTGCTTGGGCGGACGGGTGGATCAGCACAAATATTTTTACGTGTATTTCGAGCCGTGCAGAATTAGATATGCCGACTTATAGAGAAAAGCGCGTAGACGTTTCCTAACCACGCAAATTGTTGCACTGGCATACGAGAATGCCTGCGATGTTGGTATCAATATCAGCGGGGATGAAGATTTTGTTCCTGCCATAGAAATCGTGCAGTAAAAAGAACCTTTATTATTGGGTGAATTTCCTTAAGCGGAGTGAAAATGATTAAATTGTCTGAGAGACCGATCATGGGTTACATCTTGATTGCATTTGGGTTACTCGCGATAGGTTTTGGAATCTCATTCGGTCCTAAAAATTTCGTGGATGCACAGAAGTTTGTCGAGGTGCGCGGCTTGGCGGAGCGCGAAGTAAATTCAAACTATGCAAGATGGGATATTACTTTGGCGGTCAACCATGGGAAGAAGGATCTCTATCACAAGCAGCTTGAAGCGGCATGGAAAGAATTGGAGTCGTTTCTGGTGAGATCTGGATTTGTAGCGACAGAGTTTGCGCGGGGTAGGATTACTGATTCTTACGAGGATGAGTATGACGAAAATGGAAAAGTCCGGCGCAGGGTTCCGGTCGCGCAAATCCAGGTGAATATTTCAACCAATAAACTGAATTTGATAGATGCGATTGGTGAATGGCCTAAGCTCCGTGATGGGGTGGAAGTGAAACCGGGCGCTCCCAATTTCTTTTACACTCAACTTAATGACATCAAGCCAGATATGTTGAGAGAGTCTGTCGAGAGTGCTTCCCGAGGCGCCAAGGGGTTCGAGCAACATTCCGGCGCACAAGTCGGAAGGATTCTATCAGCGACCCAAGGGCTGTTTACGATCACGGGTGCTTGGGGGCAGGATGAATCGAATGGTGGCCCAAGCCGCATCAAGAAAGTCAGGGTAGTAACAAAGATCAAGTTTGCACTATCTTAAAAGCTGTTTAAACGGGGCTTTTAAGACGGAGCAAAATAACCGGCAGTTGACGCCACGATAAGTTCTTTCCCCTTGAAAAGGGAGGGTGATCGCAGGTTAGGAGGCAGGAATGTTTGTGAGGTTTCTATTGGTGCTGGCGCTCATCATGACACTCATGAAATGGGCAGTGAGCGGAGACATATCCGTGGACCATGCGATATTGGTGACCGTAGTGCTCGGTTTGATCATTTTGCTGGTACCTAGTGTGATGTGGGTGTTCAAGCTGGCAATGTCAATCACGGCATTCCTGGTGGCATTAATCGCACTGGGCCACGGCGATTTCAATGAAATGATGGGCCTTCTGGGGGCTGTCTTGCTAATCGGGTTGATGTTATTGGGACTGGCACGGATTGTCGGAGCGCCGTTTGGCAAGCGGCGCAAGAAAGAATGACCATAGGATTGCGGGATGACAGATGACTGGTAGTGGACACCCCCGCTTTGTCTCAATTTTAATTTTCCTTCTCGGGCTTTTTCTAATTTGTTGAAATCGGAAAGATGGCTCTAAATCGAGTGCGCTTTGAAGTTGAATCCCCCTATGCCCAATACACACACATCCCAAGGCCAATTATTTTACCGAGAAGTTTTGGTTTTTCGCTTCACTACAAGCTTGTCCGACTTGCGTCCTATTCAGCAGCACTGGCCAACAAAACGCAACCATAATTCAAGACGATGCCACAGAGTATTTTTTCCTCGAAAGCTCCACTGAACGAGTCCGGACGTCTTTATTTGCTTTGTCCAGCGGTTTTGGAGACAAGGTCGAAAACACGAAAGGCTCACTCGGTCGACCATCCACCAGCAGGCGACTAATTACATGCCTATCGGGCAATTGCGATAAAGTACGCCCGTTGAATTGCGGAAGGAAATGTGGCTCCAGCAACTTCGCATCATCCAAGCCAACCCGCATGCACAACTTGGTTGCGACATTACCTAGTACCGCCTCCAGCAACGCCCGAGAATGCGATAAATTCGAGTTGATTAGCTGGCTCAATGTCTGGTTGGCCAATATCATGTGCAAGCCATACTTGCGCGCTTCAGCCAGGATATCCGCAATCGTATCCGTCGTGAAATTCTGGAACTCGTCGAGATAATAATAAAACGGCGTGCGTTCGCTCATTGGAGAATCTGCCCGCCCCAGTGCCGCCTCAAAGATATAGTTCGTGATCAACATGCCAACCATTCGGGCATCCAAAGCGCCGATATCTCCTTTCGCCAAGTTGACGAGCAGGATTTTTTTCTCATCCATCACCTTACGGAAGTCGATGGTGCGTTTGGGTGAGCAGATTATGGACTTGAGCAGCGGATTATCTACAAACCGGGTGAGTTTACTGGTGAGCCAAGGCACCCAGTTTTCGAAACCCTGATCTCCCGATGTTTTCTTCACCTGTTCAAAAAAAGTTCTAACCGGATCGTCCGGTGAAAGACCGGAAACAATTTTATCCAGTAACGCACGATCCCGTAATATACGGGCAATACTCTCGAAACTCAGAGGATGGTCTGTGTATATTTCACGCGGAGCGCCCACCGCTAATTTAAACGAGTTTCGGAAGTAAAGTTCAAACATGGGACCTCCCGCCGCCCGCATGTCGTAGAGCTTTCCAAAGATATCGAATAGTTCGTTAATTACGCGGTTGAGAATAAAAGGGCTGACATCCACCGGCAAATCGAGCGGATTGAGTCCAACCGGGAATGCTTTATCACTTGGATCAATGATCACTACATCTTCTACCCGATGTGGCGGAACAGCGCTCAGTATCTGCTCGAACAAGTCACCGTGCGGATCAACTACTGCAACACCATGGCCAGCCTCCATATCCTGGCGCACCATGTTGTAAATCAGCGTGGATTTCCCGGTGCCAGTGGCCCCAAGTAAATACATGTGCCGAGAGCGATCAGCTTGTGCGATGAAGACAGGGCGTTCAAATCCACCACATTGCGCCCGCCCCAGTTCCATTCCCTTGTCCGGCAAACGTATATCCGTATTTGAGTAATGCTTTGGGAAGTGTATTCTCTCTAAGGATGGCGGACTTGGAAGCAGGGGCGGAAGCCAGTGAGGGTAAGGTAGCATATCGGAGAGATCCGTTATTTCCAGCTTTCTTTTGTCCCCCTCCGCTCCAGTAAGGGCCTTCTTGATTCTCACGGGCGCCCCCGGAAACATCTCCAAACCGAGAACCCGCAGAAACACTTCAGGGATTTCATGCTCTGAAGTAACCTCAACCTTCAGGCGCATGGCAACGGGATGTGCACTCAAGTCATCCAGAAAATTATCTCCGGCAAGCTCCAACTCCTGATCCACCGTTAGTTTAATGTCGGATTGCCCCGACTCCCCGTGTGCACCGTCCTTATAAACTTGGCCAACAATTCCAAGCTTTGCCTGAGTGAAAATCTCAAGCAGGGATGGTGGGATATTTTCACGTGTCAAGCCAAGGCTTACCGTTACCGACTGCGGTAGGGTGCGCGCAGCGAGCAGAAATCTATTGACCGTCGTTGACCAACCCGGGCTGAATAGCAGCGAAGTCCTCCACTTTCCCCTTGGTTCACTTGGAGCAATGGATGGCACCAACACCTGTTTCAATGCATGTGGGTTTTGAGTAAAACCAACCTGATGATGAACACTGACCTCTCGGCTACCTGGAAGAATCCTCACAGCGTGGGCACCCGACAAAGTTTCAGCGGGTTGCTTGAAGCTGGCGATTTTAAATGAGTACCAGTCGGACAGCACGCTTAGCGCCAAGGCCAGTTCCTTTCTCAACCGTATGGCTTCCGCTTGAGCTTCATTCTCTGCGGCTACCGGAGTTTCGATAAGAACAAAAGTTTTGATCCCGACAATGCCTTCGCTGAGCGGGGAAAAATGGTATTCGAGTATCAGTGATGCGCCATCGGGGATGCTTTCAAGAAGAGGCAATAGGGCACCGTATATCTCCTTGTAAAGAGCACCCTCACCCAAAAAGGTGTGCCCCTTCTCTAACTGCTCACTGGCTTGGTTCGTAGAGTCAAACCGCGCGGGAATGGCATAACTGGCCAGCTCAAATCCGCACGCTACGCGGCATGCTCCAAGCGAAGATCGTTTAATACGAAGCTCGTTAGTGTCAAACTGGTCGGCAATTGTCATGATTTTAGAAAAAATAGGCGTTCTTCAAGGTTGCTTAGATTCATTCGCGATGAGGTTTCCATTGGTCAACCGCCAAGGCACGCGCTGCCGGACAAGTGCCGTAATTTCATCTGGAGTGCGCGCCTCATACCCAGTTTTCCATACTTTCAGCGCCCCGTCCCTATTGGTTGTGAGCAACCTCTTGCCATTTGGACTGAAGCTAATTGCACCCATAGCGCCCGCATACTCATCGAATATTGCGAGTTGTTTTCCACTTTGCGCATCCCATACCTTAGGGCTGCCTTCACCTGCGGTTGCGAACAAGGCGCCATCGGAGCTGAACGTAGCGGATTCAGATGAAGAAACCTCAACAGTAACCAGCAGCTTCCCGCCTTCTACGTCCCACACACTAGCAGTACGGTCGGCACCTGTTGTGAGCACCTTTTTGCCGTCCGGACTGAACACAACGGTATTCAGCCATAACTTTGCCCCGCCGAGCGCGGCTATGAGCTTTCCTGTCGCAACATCGTAAACAGTGACAGTTGATTCTTTGACAGAATCTGAGCCATCGGACACCCGTATATCGGTTTTCATCACAATCCGCTTTCCGTCGGCGCTGAACTGCGGTGACGAGACCATTTCTGCTGGCCCGCCATACGAACGTACCAGCCGACCGGTTTCCGACGCCCAAATCTCAACGATACGCTGGCTAGCAGTCACAACGTATTGCCCATCTGGACTGAACGACGCACTGGTGAATTCTCGCGTTTGATTTTGAGATTTCCAGAAACGAAGCAATTTCCCGCTGCTCGCTTCCCACAAACTTACGGTATCAGGTCCGTTGGGTGTAGCTCGGCCAACGGTCAAAACCCGCGAGCCATCTGGACTGAATGCAGCCAATGTTGTCGGCTGCTCGATCATAAGAGAAAAGATAGGCGTTCCAGTCTCCATATCCATCATCTTCGTTGATCGCCCGCTAGTGGTCACAGCGCGGGTGCCGTCAAGGCTAAACGCAATAAAGTTCAACTCGTCCTTTTGCGCTTCCAGTGATTTTAACAATTGCCCATTTTCTGCATTCCAAATTTTCGCAAACCCAGGCCCAGTCGTCACGATCCGTTTTCCATCATTTGTGAATTTACCCCAAGCACCTTCCAGCGTAGTAAGCAACACCCCACCGCTGGTGTTCCAGACCGTCGCGCGCGCGGAACCATCAACGGTAACGATTCTTGTCCCATCTGGGCTGAAACGCGCTGACGACACCACGAAACCACCTATGCGTTCAGCAAGAATCATGAGTTGCTTGCCGGTGACCGCGTCCCATAGCCGCGCGGTCTTGTCGAAACTGGTCGTGACAACGTGCCTGCCGTCAGGGCTGATTTCAGCCGTCGCGATCCACCCCGTGTGGCCTTTCAGTGAGATGATGAGTTTTTCGCTTCTGATATCCCACACCTCCGCCGTGTCTTTTTCGCCGTAGGCGACAACCAATATGCGGAGGGCATCGGACGCGAAGGCGACCGACGGAGCGAGTATGTTGCCCAAAAAAACAGTCTTCCATTCCTTCCCGGTATTGGCACGCCACAGCCTCGCGCTATTGTCCTCGCTCAGTGTGGCGATGGACAATCCATCTGGACTGAAGACCGCAGACACAACCCGCTTGGAATGACCAGTAAGCGTCATCAGTAATTGGCCAGTGGCGGCATCCCAGACCTTCGCTGTTTTATCCGCACTGGCAGTTACGATGTGCTTCCCATCGAGGCTGAACGAGGCTGACAGAACCGACGCACCATGACCGCTCAAGGTGATAAGCAATTTGCCGGTCGCCACGTCCCAGATTCTGGCCGTGTCATCCACGCTAGCCGTGACAATACACCTGCCATCGGGGCTGAATTGTGCGTCTTTGATGTCCGCCCGATGTCCTTCCAACGTGACCAGCGACTGGCCGCTGGCGGGATCCCAGACCTGTGCAATGTTCTTGCTCGTAGTCACCAGGTATCCGCCATCGGGACTGAAGACCGCTTTATTTGCTTGCCCGCGCTGGCCAATAAGGGAACCGACGGTACTACCCGTAATGGCATCCCATATCTTGCCGCTATGAGCAACCAGTCGCAGCCCATCCGGGCTGAACACAGGCGATTCGACTTGGTCGTCCGGGCCGCCGAAAGAAAAAGCTCTGACATCGAGAACATTTACTGCCTGCGCGACCAGAAACCGTACTACTGGATCCTGCGGACGTTGCTGGTACGCCTCCGCGAAATACGGTAATGCTCGCAAAGGGTTCCCCGCCAACCACTCCTTCCTGCCCTGCTCGACGTATCTCTCTGTGACCCTAGCTTGAAACTCCGTGTACAGAAGAAAACCTACTGAAGCAATAACCGCTGCTGCCAAGATCACCATTTTTACCCGCTGGTGCATCCTTCGGCGTTTGTCGCGTTGTTTGAGATTGTCGTAATCGACGCCCAGTATCCCGGCCACCAGTTTGAGCAGTGCGTTGCCTTTGCCGTCCTTGTCAGACCGGACATCGGCAGCGATCGGTTCGGTACGGGTGGGCGTGCCATCTTCTCCCGGCTGGGCTTTATGGCGAATGAAATAAGGAAAACACTCCGGCAAACCGCAATTGGGCTTGTCGCTGGCATTAGGCTCGCCGTCCGCAATCAAACACAGTACCCAGTCTTCACGGCCCAGCGATTTGAAGTAACGCACCTCCTCGTTGACCCATTCCGATGCTGCCGAGTTCGGTGAGCAGATCACGATCAAATATCGTGATTGCCTCAGTGCGGTTTGGAGGTTATCACCGAGATTCGAAGAAACCGGCAGCTCCTCGCGGTCGCGGAACACGGGGAAGAGCCGCTTGGGAACTGAGTGCCCGCGCAAGGTCGGTTTCCCAACCAGTTCTGCGGGTACTCGATAGGTTTCAATCCCCTTGTGCAGCCAGTCACCCCATTTCTTGTCCCGGTGACTGTAGCTGATGAAGGCCCAGTACTTGTACTCTGGATCCAACGGTTGCGTAAGGTCAGACAGCATAACTCTCCAACTTTGGGCTCAACTCAATATTCCATTGACGCACAGCGAATGGAACGAGCATCAACTGTCAATCGCAGTCAGCACTTTCGATTCAGGGTTTTTGCGCCCCCGCCCCCTTGATCATCTGCTCGAACTTCTTGAGTTCGCTCTCCGGCAGGCCCTGTGCTCGCTTTTTTTCAAGCACCTCACGTAAACCCTTGGTTGGATCCTGCACCTTCACTGGAGTCGAACTACCTGATTCTTTATAGCCTGCCGGTATTGCAAACTCCGCATCAACAAGATTTCCCTCTTTGATCGAAATATAGGTTACTACCGACCTGAATGTCTTCACCTTTCCAGTATCCGTCTGCCGACTCCGCTCGGGCGCGAGTCCGGGTGGGGTCTCGACTGTTCCTTCCGCCTCGATTCGTATTGGGAAACCTGGAAATTCACTTGTATCTGGCAACGACGCAAGGTTATGAGCGTCAGAGAAACTTCTATCCAGTTGCCTAAGGATTGCCGCGTAGTTTGGAAAGCTTCTCGCAATCCAGTATCTGGTTTGCGTCTTGGTTTCCTTCCAAACAAACTCCTCCGTGTTGAATCCATTGATCTGCTGCTTCCTGCCGGTCGGCTTAAGCTTGGGGCGCTTCTCGGGTTTGATTGGAGTGACTGCCATAATTTCCTTGAGCCGTTCTGCGGATTCTTTATTCATGCTGGCCGATTGAACCGTATATTCTTTCTGCTGGTGGATCAGCAGAATTTTATCGCCCGAATCAAGATCGCTTATTACGCCAACAAACGACTCATCGCCAGTCTTGGTCTTGTTCCCCTTTATCTTGATTGTATTCCTTTTGGGCGCTGGCATCCCCGAAGCTTCAACCTCCATCACGATCACCAAGTCCGCTTGGGCGGCACCCGGAAAGGTGCAACAAAAAAACCAAGTCAGGAATAGAAACTTAAATCGCATGATATTCCTCCGATAGGTAATTCCACGAGCTTAATACTCCTTTCCGCTGCCGGTAAACCGTTTTTCCCTTGCCCCGGCATGCAGAGATAAAAACACGGTGCACGCATTAAACTCGGAAATTTTCTGCGGCGATGTTTCCTCATGCAGTTCCACGAGGTGTCGGCTTACCTCTGCGGAAATACCGATATCTGCTTCGCGTTCTGGATGAGAATGCGCGCAGCGAAAGGCGCTTAGCCATGCAGCGGAGGAGATGAACCCAGGCCGTAGTGCGGCTCCCTCATTGTCCAGCACTAACCGGCACCACGCCTCCGCTATATCTGATCGCCCGGCGAGCATCAGCTTGTACCAGAATGTCGCTTCGTCCAGCCCTAGCGGCCCGCGTCGTGACCCCTCGAAGTCCAGTAACCTCGATAGCTGCGGCCCGAGACCGTCGCTTCGCGCCAGCACGTTTCCAGGGTCGAGCGAGCCGTGTAGCGATGTGACTTGCAGTTCCTTCAGCCCGGCCACGAATTCTGCGAACGGGTGGTTGTGCTTTCGCAACCAGTCCGCCGGTCGGAAATCAGGTGCCCATGATCCGGATAGCCGATCTTCAAGCGCTGATTGGATGACGGTGAGTTGCCTACAAGCACGCAGCCGGTACAAGATGTCACGCAACTCCTCCAGCATCGGTATAACGCTTTCTAGTGTTGCGTCCAGCATCTGTGAGAGCGGAATGCCTGGTGCAGCCGCCGTGATGATCCATGCCGGATGTCCATCTTCCGCCTCGCCGTGCGCGAGTAGCCGTACTGCAAGTTCCTCGCCTTCCAGCGCCGTGAGCGCAGCCGCCTCACGCTGGAAGGCATGGCGATCCGCAGCATCAGGCGCCAGCTTAAGAAAAACAGTGGCGGGCCCGTGTACGCGGTAGCTGCGGTTGCGGTGCAGACCGGGTACGGGGGCGAGCCGCAATGGTGTGCCGGGCGCCCAGCGGAGCGCCAACCGCACTATTTCCGCAGCCCAGTCAGGTACCGGCGAGAAAGGCGGCATGAGCAGCGGCGATGGGTAAACCGGTGAGTTCCTCAATCCAGCCCCATTGCCCGTTCGGGTTAATCTCAAGGAAGATCGTCCGTCCCTCCGGGGTCACGATCAGGTCAATCGCGCCGAAGGCCAAGCCGAGCTCGCGTACCAGCCGCAGGCAAAGCGCCCGATGGCGAGGATCCAGATCAAAAGGTGCGTGCGGGGTGTTGGCCAGGTCGTAATTGCGCCAATCGATGCGTGTGCGCTCGGTGGCTTGCGAGTCGATGCGACAGGCAAACACTTGTTCACCTACCACAGTGACCCTCAGCTCGAAGGCCTTTTCGATATAGGGCTGATAGATCGCCGGGCAGAACGCGAGGATTGCATCGTCTTCGAGTGCCGCGTCGTCCAATACTTCAGTAAATACCACATACTGACGCTCCGGGGTAGCAGCACGTGGAGGCCCCTTGGACACGAGCTTTGCCACGAGCGGTCCGCCCACCGCGTGGCGGAAATCGCGGATCGCCTGAGGTAGCTGGCTTACCAGCGTCGGGGGCACATCGAAACCCAACTGTAGCGCCAGCCTCAGCTGTAATAGCTTATGGCCGGCGCGCCGGATAGCGCCCGGCTCGCTGAGCCACCGGCATCCGACGAGTGAGATAAGTCCATCGAGGAACGACTTCAGCTCCGCCTCGGCGAACTGGCGCGCCTCGTCGTGGGGCATTGCGGGCAGGACAGGGGGTTCGGGCCGACGATACCAGACCGCGCTGACCTGATCGATCGCAATCTCATCCTTCCCTGTCCGCAACCAAACGCCTGATCTGTCTAGCCCCAGGGCGAATTCGCCAATAGTCTGTGCACCAAATGTCTCGGTGTCTAGGCGCAACCAAGGACAACCGCCCACATCAAGGGCGCGGCTCACTAGGGGAACATGGGTGTCTTGGGCGTTGGAGAGGATAAGAACCAACGGGTCGCGCCCCACAGTCAGTCCTCAGTCATCTGGACCATAGTCGTCGGGGTTGCTAGTCTTCTGGCAAGACGTGGTGGCAGCGTTAGCCGGAATTCCCTCAAGGTAGCGGCGCCGGGAAAACAGAAGCGGCTCCAGAGTAGGGGCCGGCAGAACGTCGATGGGAAGAGTGTTCTCATTCATATTCGCATTCATAAGGTTGATCCTCCTAAATCAGATGCGGGATTGCCATTGGTTTTGCGCACAGCTACAACTGAACGCATCTTACTTCCGTTTTGGCGAGGCGCGCAATGCATGCATGCGGCACGACTCGGTAACCAAATCGGAAAAGGCGGAGTGCTTCTTTGTTTACTTTAAGGGTTTTTCGGTTGGGATGAAAACGGCATACATCCAACAGATAATCACAAACAGGGTTCATACGTTTTCCGGAATATCTCCGCAGCGACTACCCCCAAGGCCCCCGGGCCATACTGCGTCAGCCAGTCCCCGGCCTTGCCATGAATCACATCACCATGTGCGCCTACCCGAACCGCAAATGGCTTTTCCATTTGCTTGGCCCAAATAACCACTGTATTCCTGTACGCCCCCGGCTGTCCATGCTGGCTGGGTGGGATCGGCACATAAGATGAATCGAATTTCTGCCTGGTTACTGGCCAGCACTCTCCTTCCACGCCAGTAATCAAAGCATCGCCGGGCAAATATCTGACTTCGCCCTCACGCGTCGCGATTCTTCCAGCTTCTTGTGCAGATGCGACCATGACCGAGACGGTTTTGATGAATCGTTTTGCTTGGGGATCTAGCGTGAGGTCCAGGCTCACAATACCGCTTTGCTGTGCAACAAATCTCAGATTACTGGTCATATGGTCACTCGGCGCTGGGTGTTTTTTCCTTCATCGCCGCCACTCGATGGCTAAGCATTTCTGCTTCACCATGCTGTCCTTGATTGTAGAGAGAATCTGCCAGATTATTCAGGCTCTCAACCGTATCCAAGTGCTCGGGACCAAGTGATTTCTCGCGGATGGCGAGCGCACGCCGGTACAAGGATTCGGCTTCAGCGTAATCACCTGTGTCATCTAGTAACATCGCCAGATTATTCAGGCTCTCAGCCGTATCAGGGTGCTCGGGACCAAGTGCTTTCTCACGGATGGCGAGCAAGCGACGGAACAAGGGTTCGGCAACAGCATAGTAACCTTTGTCATTAAGCATCATCGCCAGATTACTCAGGCTCTCAGCCGTATCCGGGTGCTCGGGACCAAGTGATTTCTCGCGAATGGCGAGCACGCGCCGGTACAAGGGTTCGGCAACGGCATAGTAACCTGTTTCATCTAGTAACATCGCCAAATTACTCAGGCTCTCAGCCGTATCCAGGTGCTCGGGACCAAGTGATTTCTCGCGGATGGCGAGCGCACGCCGGTACAAGGATTCGGCTTCAGCGTAATCACCTATGTCATCTAGTAACATCGCCAGATTATTCAGGCTCTCAGTCGTATCCGGGTGCTCGGGACCAAGCTCTTTCTCGCGGATGGCGAGCGCACGGCGTGCGATGCTCACTGTATGTGTCGAAACATTATCATTCAGTCGAAGATATACCCCCAGCCAGTTTAGTTGATCTGCATCCTCCCAATCAGGAAGCAGCCGGATCAACTGGGGTAGCCAATTAACAATTTGTTCATCCCACGGGGACCCCCCCCAATCAGGCTTATTAAACTGTCCACAGAGGTACCGCCCAAGCTCCTTGGCTGCGGGCATGGGATCAATGAAGTAAGCGCCGCTCGCCTCATCAAGCAGCCATTCCCGCAGGGTTTTGTGAAACAGTTGGAGTCCGTCAGGTGTGTCAATCAAGTACGCCCCAAGCCGGGTGCGATTCTTAAACCAGCCTTCCTTGCCCTCATCCAGCACAGCCATGGCCAATCCCATGGGCAGCGGCCCGGGGGCGGCGAGCACTAGGCGCAACAGTGGCTTGATGTCCCGCTCATACTCATCGGTTGAAGCAAACCGGTGTGTAAAGGCATTGTGGTACAGCCCACCTAATCCTCTGGGGGTCTCATCCAAAGTGGCCAGGGTCAACGCACCGGTTTTCAATCCCTCGACGAGTTGTTGCAGGTAGAGCACCATGCCTTCGCTTTTTTCCAGCAGGATGCTTTTCAGACGGCCTTGCTCGGATTCGGGCAAACGCGCGAAGTCATCCTGCTCGCCTAATTCGATATCGAGGTATTGGCCCAAGTCGGCACGGTTGCGTTCGTCATGGGCATCGAGTGCGAACGGCTTGAAGCCTTGCAGCCTGCTTATCACCGTCGGATCTGGGCGGCTGGTCACGATGAAGCCTAACCATGGCGGCAATTTGCTGAACTGCCCGGCAATCAGGTCGGTCAATTCGTTTTTGCCCTCACCGTCCGTGGCTTCATCCAGCGCATCAATCACGATCACCAGACGACGATCCCGATAAATCAGGCCGGTCAGCGGTTCGGCAAAGAGGTGGTGAAATAAATCGGGAAGGTTTTTCTTGAGCAGCGATTCGCGTAAGTTCTCCCAGTCCTTGGGTGAGGTGCTGGCATTGAAACCAAGCTGGAATCGAAGCTTGATCCGGTAGTCCGGCCAGCGCGCCGCCAGTTGAAACGCCAGCGTGTGCAGGGCTTTGTGCGGGTCGCTGCGTTCAATGCTACCAGACTGGCAGAACCATGCGCCGACGATTGCCTGTTGGTGTTCGTGAGCCAGCATCGCGGCAATGGCGGTCTTGCCCACGCCGGGGCCGGCCTTGATCCAGAACAGCCGCGATTCGGGCTGTTGATCCAACCATTGGTGGTAGGCGTCAAACACCCATTCCCTGCCCACAAAGCCGGGAACATGGCGCGCGATGTCGCTCGAAAAGGTAGCGGGCTGCAGCACTGCACGTAGCGCGCTGATCTCGCCTTCAAATTGGCTGGCATCGCCTTCCAACAGTGAAATGATTTCAAGCAATCGTTCTTCGTACCACCTCTCCCACTCTTTGCCCTGTACATGACCGTCATATATTTGCCGCCATTGGCTGAGGTCTTGCCATTGCAGGTGGGTGATCGTGACCGGCGGCGTGACTTCTTGTTCGGGTTCAAGGAGTATCGGGTATACCGTGCCAAACCGGTTGAGCGCCATCGCGATTTCATTGCGGCAGACGCCGGGATCGCGCGTAGCGTGTTTGCTCAAGAAAGCCATGGCAAGCTGACTGCCATTGATGCCTTCAGTGATTTTGCCGCGCCAGTCACTCCATGCGCCGATTTCCTTGTAGTCCACCCAAACCGTGTGCCCACGCTTTTCCAGATCATCTTTGAAACGGTCTACCAGTTCCCTGTTTTGGTCGTGGCCATAGCTGAAGAATATTGCCTTGGGGTGCGCCGCCTTGCCAGGCTGTAATTCAGACCGGCCAGCAGGCTCGCCCGGGGGCGGCCCCGGAAACCGCTCCTCACAATCCTGGCACTCCCATTCCTCCGCCTTGGCTTTGTATGTCACCGAGACAGAACGGCATAAAGGGCACGCTATCACTTTTTCTCCTCACGCAGTTCAAGTAGCTCCTTCATGATTTCAACAACATCCTTATCCTTGTCTTTTTCTTCGGGAGGTAGGGAGGAATAAGGTACGAGGCAATGACTCATATTTTTCAGCTTACCCTCTTTTATTTTGTCTTTATCAGGTTCCTTGGGTTTATCGCTTTTCATGGCGCGAAGGATATACCGCCAGCCGTCGAGCAACCGTTCTGCGCACCATCTCCGATGCTCCACCTGCATCAACACTTCTCTGTGGCTATCAATGAGCGCAATGAGCGTATTAATATCATCTCCGTTTTTTGATATGGCGCGCTTTTTAACGTCAATGTGGTCAGCAGCATAACGATTTGATTCACGCATTGTTTCAGGCAAATCCTCCCACCGGGTCTTTTCTTCCTCTTTAATTCCTCTCTGATAATATTCGTGAATTTTCTTTGCCTCTTCGTCCAGATGATCCCCAATGAATAATTCGTCCTTGGCAAGTGGTACGGCACTCGAAAGCGCATCAAAAATTTCTATTCCGGATTGCTTTAGCGTCTCATCAAGGTCGCGTGTGAGACTTCTTCCTTTAGGCAAGCAAAGGACAACCTTAATACCTGCAATGCATCCGCTTCCGCTTTCGCCGCATGAGGTATCCCGATATGCTCTTACCAACATCTGAGCAACCTTGACCGCTGCTTCCTCATCTGGAATGCAGACATAAAAGACCGAGACATTGCCCAGTTGATGCCTTTTAATAAATTCGGTATCAATGGACAGCGCATCATCCTCAATAAAGCTCAGCCGCAAGAGAGGTACAAATTTACTTTCCTCTGGACTCCACGAGGAAAATTCCTTGTTCAATGCAGGGTATCTGGCCAGAAAACGTTTACTGATATCCGCTATGCCAGGGTCGATCACAGAAACACCAAGGCGACATTTCGCATCATCATGCTGCCAAAGATTAGCGGCATGCACAGTTAGTGCCTGGCCCAGCCAACCGAAACCAATGACACCTATGTCTGGCAAAGCATCTACGTCACCAGCCGACACCAACTGGACTATGGGGTGTTGTTTGAAAATCTCCCTGACTGCATTTTTCACCCCGCTGAAGAATTGCACATTTCGGTAATCATTATCATGCGCCTTCTTCTGTTGCGCACTGTCCTGAAGCATTCTTCGGATTTGCTCGTCGTGAAAATGGACAAAACAGCGCATATCTTCATTAATTGCCACCTCCACGACCTTCTTGACAATCTCCCGATTAAGATCATCGTTGCCTGTGAGTGCATAAACAACTTTTGCGTGCTTGATCGGGATTCCTTCTAATAGGTTCTCGTCATTCACATAACCTATCAACACAATGCCGCCTTTTTTGCGAATTTCTGCAATATATGGGTTGCCTGGGTCTTGCTCTACAACAATGACTGGACCTATCCTTTTATCCGTGAGCCTTTTACCCAAATAACTCAAAGCCAAGCTACGCCCCTTTTCTCCCAGTCCGCATATGACGATCTGATCTCGCCAAAACCATCTTCTGAACGCACCACCATGTTCATACGCCTCAGCCAATAGCGCTGACACTAAAGCCCAACCTGCAATCAGGGGTAGAGAGAAACGGGCAATCTGAAGCTCAACTGGTATGGGATCCGAAAAATCACCATAACTAAGGACAATCATTTGCAGCGTATAGAAGATGGCATTGGAAAGGGACTTGTGCTGGCTAGAGAATCCAATGACAGCCAGAACAAAACTAATAAGGTACAACGACCAGATAATCAACCATTTGTGCTTTTGCAGCCAGAGAAACAATTTATAGAGAAACAATCTAAATCGAGTCATAATTTTGTGCTTTCAAAAGTCGATTCGTCACATCAGGGTAACTGATGACAATCTGTTGGACTACGGGCAGGCCATCTGACAGGCAAAGCCAGTCAGCTATTTGAACATGCCGAAGCCAGGCACTCGATTTCTGAGCTGTGCTGGACATGAGTCAGTCATAAGTCAGTTTGGAACTCCCTTTTCAGCGATGAGCAAGCTTTGCTCCATGAAATGCAGGGCCAGACGTAAGTTGGCCTGAGTCCATAGAAGCGGCGTGACATCGTTCGGAACCCAGCAGTCCGACTCACGGTAGTACGATTCTGGACAACGGTGCGGCGGAAACTCATCGTCATCGCCGGTCAGTTGTCGCAGGCTGCGATTCAGATGCTCGGTCTGCCGAGCCAAGTCCGCCGCGTCGCGTGTTTTCTGATATCGCAGCCCGTGAATCACCGAAATGATCGGATCAAAGATGCACCATTGAGCTTCACCCCCCGGTTGCAGCAAACGGTCGCGCATCGACATGTCATCGCTGAAATCAACTGTCCGATTGGCCGGATCGAGCAACACCTTGTAGTCAGCGCACCAGTACGAATCGCCGAGATATCGCCTGATGCCATGCGGACCCAGCAGATTGTCGACGACATCCCGAACGATCAGATCGGCCATCTCGCCGGTCACGACCTGAGTCGGATAAATTAGAAACAACAAGGCCGCATCAAATCTCCGCCGCTTCGCCGTATCTTCCTGAACGCATTCTCCCGGCAGAATCGCCTTGAGCGCCGTGTGTCCCTGTTCAATGAGCGGCGCGGCGCGGCGGCATGTCTGATCGATGAGTGACTTTGTTACACCGAGCGGCATCTGCGTCGAGACCATCGACATAAAATACTCCCGCAACGCCGTCAAACCAACCGTCGCGATCCCGATGCTTGACGCTTCGATCTTCCGAGCCTCTTCCCAATGCCCGCTGTCCTCGTCCTGCCAAAATCGGATCGCTTCCAAATATTGCACAAAGCTGGAAAGCAATTTGATGTCATCACCGCTCGGTTGCCAATGTCCTCCCATAGCGAGTTTGCTCCCCAACCACATCCAATATCCGATTGCATCGTTCTGTGCGTGAGCCCACGTTTCCGGCAATTCGCCAAGCTGACCCCCGTCAAACCTAATGTGAGGTCGTAGCATCACGTTTTGCGGATTTTCCTTGCCGACGATGATGTTCTGCAGCTTGTTTTGCTGCGAATGCAAAAACAGCGTAATCGCCGACACGCAGCGCACCGCACGGTCATGGTCACCCAACACATGAAAATGGTGAGCAATGTGGATGTTGTCTCTGACCCATACGTGCTGATACCCAGTGTAGTCATTCGACGAACCGACCGCCGCCGCAGAAAATACTCCGGTTGGTAGGGTCGGGAACTCAAACGTCCCGTGCTCAACCAGATGCCTCGTCAGGCGCTGCACCTCATCCAGGCGATACTGTTCACGGAGCAATCCGTCCGTTTGGTTATTCATTCCAAACTCCCTTCTGATATGGCTTCCAAAGCGGTTGCGTGGTCAGAACGGCCAACGAGATTCAGGGTGGAAAAGGAGTGCGGCACCTAAAGCGGCTCCATCATCGGAGAATTGTGAATGCATGATTGGCGTATTTGCCACATCAGATAAGGCATTTTCTCGGATTCCGCGGGCGATCCCATCTGACATGTGCGCAAAAAATCCGCTCATGAGTCCTCCACCAAGTACAACTGCTTCAGGATTGAGGATGTTGAGGCAATTGGCAATCCCGATCCCTAGTTTTTTCCCAATTTCATCGGCGACTTCCTGCGCCGCAGCATCACCCATTTCGAGTGCTGTGGCGACAGACCGCGGTGTGTTTTCGTCACGGCTATCCGAAAGCATTGTTTCGAGGCCTCGGTTCTTCCAGTCAATTGCCCGAGCTTGCGCACGGTTGCTCAGCGCGCCTGAGTTTACAAATGTCTCTAAACATCCGATTTGTCCACAATTGCACATTGGGCCATCAGAAGAGATTTTAGTATGTCCAATCTCACCCGCGCAGTAGTTACTTCCAGAAATAATTTGCCGATCTATTGATACTCCGGACCCCACTCCGGTGCCCACAAAGATGCAGACGAAATTATCGAAGTCTCGGCCTACTCCCAGATGCAACTCGCATCGCGAAGCGCATCGCACATCGTTGTCGACCCTGACTTCGACCCCACGATATGCGGTTGCGAGGAGGCTTTTAAAGGAAAGGTTTCGCAACGCTAAGGCGGGAGAAAATTTCAGAACCCCAGCTCGTAAATCAACCTGACCAGCTGCCGCAATTCCTATGCCTATCGGGGGTGAGCTTTCAAAACCTTCACCGGCATACATTTCTTGGATAACGCCTTTTAATTGCTCAACCACAGTACGCGCGGAACTCGGCTTCTTAACGTCGACTACATACTCATTCGAGCAAACAGCTGTACTCCCATCCGGAAGAAATTCAATAACGCAGCCTCGTATTTTTGATCCGCCAATATCAATGCCTATGGCTCGTGGTGTGGATTCCATCTGGTTTGAATCCTGTATTCCTGAACTTATTGGTTTTGGGCGTTTATTGACTTGGTTTTGCCCAGGTTCGGCTTGGAGCATCGTAATGTGGTTGGCTTCAATACTGCGAACGATCTCTGAAGTAATATTTTGCGTCGTATCAACCAAATACCGCTCGTCAAGATCGCCGATGAAACTTAAGCTCACGTTCTTTTTTTGAATGATTGCGATCTCGGTTGACAGCTTCTCCGGCCATTCAAAATCACGGTCTTGCCGGTACTTCGACGCGATGACTGGAACGATCTCAAGTTTATGCTCGACCGCCAGCCGAATCTCTTTCCGAAGCCAGTCCTCGTCTTCGTTTTCCTGTGGCTCCAAGGCACCCGGAGTCAAAATAAGCAGAAAAATCCGCCCCGCACACGCTTTAATGGTTTTGGCTATTTTCTTTTCAAAATCCTCACGTTCGATCCCCGTCTTGTCAATGAAGAAGCCGCCACCAATTCGCCTCGCGTGAAGGACTTTTTCAACGCGATCTTTAATTCGAACGGCAATATCATTAGCCTCTATACCGCGGTGGGTTTTGCAGTGTCGCCGATAACTCACAAACCCCAGCAAATGATCCAATTTGGCCCCTAGACATCGAGGATCATCGCAAATGCCATCGTCATCTCCATCAAGATAAACTTTGCCACAAGCGTTGCATATCAGTGGATCATTTATTCGCATAAGTTCAAGTACCTATTGATCTACAGAGAGATTTGGTTCGGCCCCGCCGCGAAAAGGATAGGCGCCTAAATTAGCCAATAATGCTCGAAAATGGCTGGCACGAACATCACTAAAAAGAAAGACCCCGAGGGCGCGCGTGCCTGGTTACAAGGCAAGTTATTTGTCGCTTGCCTGATTGAACGATTGATCGCGCTGGGCGATCATTATCTCCCCTGTCGAGTGTGCGCAGCACGAAGAAGCAAGTAGCATGGCGTCGCTGTCGTTGGCGTGAAACAGCGTTTGCGCATTGGCTCTTGTGCGCCGCAGTGAATCCACGTCTGTCGCTATTTGATAGTTTAGAACAATGGTCAGAGATACTCAGTTTCTTGCGAGAACCCACGCGAAAAAACCGTCACTACCAACAGGATGCCCTGAGGAGCGGAAGGTTTGGTTAGCGCCTATGGGGGCAGCCCCGGAAACTGCTCCTCACACTCCAGGCGCTCCCATTCCCCCGCCTTGGCTTTGTATGCCACCGAAACAAACCGGCAAACCGGGCAAACCATTCCCTCTTCCCCCATCACAGCCCCCTGCAATATTTGAGTTGTGTTTATTCCTGCTCTTGAGGCCGCTCGCTATCTATTCTGTAGCCATGCCAATAATCACAGTTGCTGGCAGGCTTCAGGAACGAGCCCCAACTGCCCTCTTACTACATTTCGATCTGACTTTTTGTGATTATCTGACAACATTTCATATGGCACAAGACAGGGATGCAAATTTTTATTTTCGTCTTTTTCGCAAGCATACTGTGTAGCAGTACCATGTTTACATTGGCCGTTGCAACCTTCCGCACAACCGAACTGCTCTCCCGATAGTACTCTGTAGGAGACCCAACGCTTATGTTCCAGAGCAGCCAGTTCTTCGACCAGAGCAGCCTGGTCCCCGATATCCAAGTCCAACACGTGCCGACTATCCATGCCATACCATTTTTTATAGTTTTTCCAGAAATCGATTTGCGCTTGATTGTCGTCCTGATATATAGGCTTCAAATCTTCGTACTTTCTAGCATCACCCGTGGATTTTTTGTATTGTTCATGTCCCTCTCTGGCTTTCGCATCATCTTGATCCTGGATTAGCGACCTGATACCGTCATGCAGGAATAAAGTTTTTATTTCCAAGCGCTTGCATGTTTCCACGAAATGATCAACAAGCGAAGACGATTCAGTGATGTAGACGATATTTTTCCCGCGCCCATAACCAGTTAACTGCATTTGTCTTATTTGCATGGCAAGTTCTATTTCCAACAAATCATCATCCAGGCCGAAGAAAATCACATCGTCCCCGATGTATTGCTTCATTTCTTCCCGCTGTAGTTGTTTAATGTCCCGCTCGTAAAAATTAATTGTTGGGAAAATTCTTTCTCCTAAATAAAACTCCTGATGGGCATTGGGTGAAAGAAATGGATATAGGCGAAAGAATTCCTTTTCGTGTTTTCTGGCTGCCCCGTCAATCACGTTAATCACTAGGCCGTCCAGATATACCTGCCTGGATAAATTCAAAATCAGGGACTGAACGAGCCACCCAAATCCAAAGATGCAGATATTAACGTCCGTTTTCCTTTTTAATTCACCAGATAAAATAATTTCTTCCAAGACGATCCTGGCACTAATATCATAAACATTAACATTGTACGAACCCATTCTTTTCGGCAAGCTATTTTTCGTCAACTTCCAAATAAACGGGGAATTAATATTCGTTATAACCTGGGGTGCATATTTAGCTGCGGTTCTGTCACTTTGTGACAATTCAACCAGCGAGGATATTTTTTCTGAGACAGCGAGATTTATTTCGTCATTACCCGTCATAACGAAAATCTTCTTTGCTTTGCCTGGGTTGAGTTTCTTCAGCCATTCATAATCCAATGCATTTATGTCAAGCACTAGAACTCCTGCCTCCTTCAGCGCCCCAATATGTTCATTATTCTCATCAATACTCCCATTAATATCGAGAGCCACAACCTTGTTTTTCTCTTTTCCTTCGCTTAGCTTGATGAGTTCACTAGCAATAACACTGCCCTTACTCCCCAGTCCGCAAATAATGTAATGGTCTTTCAGGCGTGCTAAACGAAATAAATTAAATTGGCGCATAAGCGTCAATACAATACCTTCAAACACAGCCCAGGCCAACGTACCTGGTAATGCAATCCTTGATAATTCAAGCTGCCAATTTGCTGAATTAAGCTCGATTGTGTTGTCATTCAACGCTATAAGTTGAAGAGTTTTATATAAGACATCTCCGAATGACGCGCCCTTTCCTTGTAGATATAAATGAAAACCCCATATACCAATCGGGAAAGAAACACCAAAAGCCGTTCCTATCAGCAACCACTTTCTTTCGGTGTACAAAAATAGTAGTCTCTTAGCAAATGATACATTTTCTTTATTGATATTTTGATCTTTCATTTTGTCTCCACTGATATATGTTTCACCGGCACCACTTCCTGTCGAACTGTTCGACAACATTGCGCTATTCCAACCTAGATTGCCGACCAAAGAGCTGCCGTCTCATAACGATTGCGGCTTGGGGATGAACACCATCAGGAGTAAAAAAGTCTTTCATTCGAAACAATTCAACAAAACCCTCTTTTTCATATATTTGTTTAGCGTGTGCCCATGTTTCATTTACGACGAGAATCGCACTACATATCTCTGGATTTATATTGATAAGGTTATCAATGCAAGTCAAAAAAAGAAGTCGCCCAAGCCCTCTATTTCTAAATTCTGGATGAATTGTCATCGACGAAATATAGATTTCTGTTCCTTCTGGATTGTGTGTGGTTTCGATGCCGTGATTTAAAGTAAACATCCCTTCCTCGACCACTTCGCGACGCATCCATACCTCAGAACATATATACCCTATCGCTCTACCCCCAACTTTTTCTCTTGCAATAAGAAAGCCTTTGGGGAAGAATTTGACACGATCAAGAAACACATCGGATCGTTCAATAATCCCGGGCGGAAAGCCAAGCAACTCCAGCGACATTATTTCTTCCAGGTCATCCGGTTTCGCCGATACGATGCTGATAGTTTTCATCTCTTCTCCTTACTGAGCATTAGAGATTGGAGTCTGTTACTGAAAAGCAAGCAACACATCTGAAACCGGTGACATCGTCAATCAGTTTAGGTAACCGTTTGAGCCGACTTCCGCATCGCAAACGGCCAACTCCATTGAACCAGCATCCACCTCTCAGTATTCTAAACTCACCGAATTCAGGTCCTAATGGGTTTGTTGTTTCACTATACTGGTAATAGTCGGCGCCAAACCAGTCAGATGCCCACTCCCAAACATTGCCGCACATGTCGTACAAGCCGAAACCGTTTCTTTGTTTGGTTCCGACTGAATGGGTCGTATCTTCACTGTTTGAATCGAACCATGAGAAAGTTGAAGCCAATTTTTCATCATCGCCCCAAAAATACTCAGCTGAGCTATTTCCACGACAAGCATATTCCCATTCAGCTTCAGTAGGGAGGCGGTAGCCATTACGGTCAAGATGCATCACCACATCATCGTCAGACACTTCATATACCGGGTCTAAACCATCGGCAGCACTCCATTTGTTGCAAAATTCGATAGCATCGAACCACGAAACGCTCTCAACTGGACGATTGGGGTCGCCGGTGAAATTGCTCGGGTTTACCCCACAAATTTTTTCGTAATCACGCTGAGTCACCAAACACTTCATCATATAAAAAGATGATATTTCGACCTCATGAATATGTTGCTCAGATGTCGGACCAAGAAGAGATCCCATTTGAAAAAATCCTCCCGGAATGGGCATCATTTTTTTGGCAACAATTGTCTTCCACTCCTGTTCGGTCAACTGTTTGTTTCTGGTGACCTGCGTAGCTCTTGTTGAAGATTGAGAATGCAAGGGGGGCGAAGCAATATCAGGAATTGGTAAATGCCGAATGACCTCATTGGCTATGTGTTGTACCGCATCAACCAAGTACCTCTCATCCAAATCGCCAATGAAACTTAAATTCAAATTTTTCTTTTGTATTTCGGCAAGTTCCATTGGGACAAGTTGCGGCCATTCGAAATCAGCATCTTGACGATATTTTGTTGCCTTGATTGGAATTATTTCGAGGCCATGTTGCAGTGCAAGCATTACCTCTTTGCGCATCCAATCTTCGTCAGAATTTTCCCGAGGATCTAATGCGCCTGGTGTAAGAATTAGTATCAGAACTCGTCCCTTGCAAGCTTGGAGAGTGGTGGCAATTTTTTGCTCGAAGTCCTCTCGTTCAATCCCAGCTTTATCAATGAAAAATCCGCCTTGTATTCTTCTGGCATGAAGAACTTTCTCGATTCGATCCTTCACACGAGCAGCCAAGTCATTTTCTTCGACGCCACGATGAGTTTTGTATTTACGACGATAACTCACAAAACCAAGCAGAGGATCTAAGGTCGCTCCACGACAACCCGGGTCGTCACACAGGCCATCATCATCACCGTAAAGATAAACTTTCCCACATGCGTTGCAAATTAATGGATCAAACATATTGATTCCTATTTCAATAGTGGGTTGCTCATAAGGGGTCCACTTGTTTTCAGTGCAATAAGTGACGGTCTGCAAACCCAGTAACGGCGCGGGGTGCTGTTCGCAAGGTATTGATTAAGTGATTCTGTCTGTTCACTTTCAAATGGGCTTGCAGGGTGCGCCGCCTTAAAATGTGATTCCTCCTTCCATTAACCCAGATTGTCCATTAGAAATAATCATCCCTCATTCATGCCCGAACCGATGCAAACCCGGATCGATTTCGGCCTGAGCCCAAAGCCCTTCGAACCATTGCCGTCGTCGTCGCGTCACGGCCAATCGCAACACATTTTTATCGGTACTTGAATCCCAAAACGCACCCACTGCAAACACCTTGTGATGCAGCGTCGCCAGGGTGTGATGGATGCTGGATTTCATCACCGCCTGACGAAACAAACTCACCAAATTATAGGCCAGCATCGCCATACCCAGCGCAGCCTCGGTCGCCCAGAACTGTGCCATATTGAAGCTGTCCAGACCGAAGCGGCTTTGAGTTCCTTGATGCGGTTCTCACAGTCGGCACGCCCACGATATAGCCGCCATATTTGTAGCGCCGGCAATTCCAGCGATGTCACCATTGCCCCGTAACGCCACCCCTGTATCTCGGGATCATCGGCAAACAAGCGCAAGGTTTTGCCCGGTGCTTGTGCCGCACTTTGATGCTCTGGCGCACCACGACGATCCGTCGTGCCTGTGCCCATCCATGCGCCTGATAGCTGATCTCGCCGACCTCCAGCCCCGGCTCGATTATCCAGAATTTGCACTGGCTTACCATGGCCTGTTGTAGTGGCTGCGTCAGTCGCGCGCTGATGATGTAAGCAATGCCTTTGCCGCTTAAAAACTTCATAACGGCATCATCGAAAAAGCCACTGTCTGCACGCAGTAGCCCGACCGTCTTGTTGCCCAGATGGCGTAGTGTGGATTGGAGAAATTCCAGGATGTTGTTGGAGCTGCTGGTATTGCCGGGACGTAGCCAGAAGTTCGCCACCATGCGTGATTCGGCGATAAAGGCCAGCAAGGGGTGATGCGAGTTGCGCCCCCGCTTGTTGGGGTTGTAGCCCTTGGTCGCACCCTGCTGTTGGCCGCAGCGGGTGATGACAGTGGAGTCCACGTCCAGGGTGAGTCGGTCTATGCTCAGACGATCAAAGAACCAGCGATAGATTTGTTCTTGTACCTGTTCGTTCCGCGCCATGTCGAAGCGGTTGAAGAATCGTATGATGGCTTTGTGCCCTGCTACCTTGCTCCAACCAAACAGTCTGGTGAGTGTCGTATCCAGTCGGGTGATTTCAGTATGCGCAAAGCGGTTTGCGCCACACCAGATGCTAACCATAAATTGCTCAATGATCTGTATGGGTTCGTAACCACGATTGGAACCGGGTTGAGGCAAATTCCACTGCTTGGCGGCATCAGAAAACTGAATGCTTTGAAGCATTTTTTGCATCAGCGCCATGCCGCCCCAAGCCGTGATCTCGCGGTCGGTGAAACGGACTTCAAAATCACTTTTAGAGCTCATGGATACTCCCGGATAGTCAGGTTAATGTACTGGTTTCAATAGGGTTCTCTAATGGTATCCATTAGAAATTCCACCAGAATTCGTTCGGCTCATTGTCGACTAAATTTCTCTAATGGACAATCTGGGATTAACTTTCATTGGCATCCATCCAGGCGTCGCCAAACGCCGAGATCCATACCACCGGCCTGCATCGGGATCCACTTATTGCACTGAAAACGAGTGGAC
>JAYVLG010000200.1:0-3427 GCA_043759595.1 Sulfurirhabdus sp.
TGCCTACCGGATACACAAAAAAGATCCGTTTGATTACAACCCCAACGTGCAGATAGTCCGCGAATTGCTGGCTCATGGCGTGAGTGTGGAAATCTGCAACTCAACCATGAAATCCAAAGGCTGGACGGGTAATGACCTGTTGCCCGGCGTAACGATCGTGCACGATGCATATACCCGTTTGATTGATTTGCAGCATCGCAACTATGCATATATTAAATTCTAAATTTAAACGCATGAACCAGCTATGTCATAGTTGGTGCCTGATGGATAAGCACTCAAATTTCACAACGGTTTGAAATATTGTTAGGGGTGGCGGGTGATGTGTCTGCATCATTGCTCGTCCTGACAGCAAATTTTTTGTGACACCCAGCCTGTTTAAAACTGAATCAAATTGCGCCCTGCCTCTTTGGATTGATACACCGCGACATCCTTCCTCAACGACGTGCCAAGAGGACTCACTAGATAGTGCCCCCGTTAACAATTAATTCACACTCCAATGCGATTTTCCTCTCATAACGTCCGATATGTATATCGGGTGTATCCCTGTAGTCGGCTTATCGGTACAGTGGCGTCCATCAAGCCATGCAGCAGTGTTCAGAAAAAGGCGGGGATTGGCTATTATGGTGCGATGTTTGTTTAAGGCGATTTTAATTGAGTTTTACAAATTGGAGAGATGAATATGACCGTTGATCAGCAGAACCCAATAGATATAGGGCAGCGGGACAGCAGCGACTTCTACGCAGAGATTCAAGAATCATTAGTTACAAACCTTACACGCGCCTTGCGTGTTGCAGGAGGCATCTCCCCCTCTGGCAAGATTTTGCATATGTCCAAAGGGGAGCTTGCGGCACTAAGTGGTTTATCAAAGGGGGCAATCACCGAGCTCACTTCGACTGTAGCTGCGGAAGATGTAAAGCCTAAATTGGAAACACTTTGCAAACTAGCCTATGCGCTCAACATTAGCCCTGCATTTTTGCTGATGACTCCTCGGGATTGGGGATTATTGCTACAGGCCTTTGGCACCTTGGAGATGCTTCGTAATCCAGAAGGGGAAAAAGAGAAGCCCCTTATCTCAATCCTGGAGGATGCCGCAAACGCGCGGCTCCTTGATGACACTGTCAGAGGGGGGCTGGAGTTTATGAAACGACTACACGACGATGAATATTCATCAGATGAGCGTCTACGGCAGCAGAAGGGCATCCTGGCCATGACCGCCCTTGCGCAGGAAGCATTCAAACGGCAGGGCACAATTCGCAAAATGCAAGCGACGGCGCTGGGAGCAATCCTTGGTGACCGAGATTTTTTACAAAACAAGTAACATCAATTTTTACAACGGAGAGCATCAAATGAGCAACCATATCAGTGCCGATTACAACTTAATCACCGTCCTGGAGTCAGCGATAGAAAGCGACTTGGCTATTTTGGCCGACTTCATCACTGACAACAACAACGGGCGTATATCCTTAGACTCTGTTATCCAAGGACAGCTAGATACCTTTAAGCGTGGCGAAATGCTCAACAAGAACACGGACCTGATAGCTAAGGAAATTCAGGAGTTCGGCGGCAACTCAATTGCCAATTTTTTTCGTGGGAAAGGGGTTCCATACAGGGAAACACTGGAAGATGTAGCCAGCCACATGAAAGTAGAGTATGAAAGCTCTGATAGTGTCGATAGTGTGGAGTTAAAAATTCTCTTGAAAATGGCTATTAAAGCCATGGAGAAAATGTCGCCCGAAGAACAGCGCGACTTCATGGGAACGATATCAGGAGGAAAAGTCACAGGTCTAGGCCCCACCGCAATTGCAGCCCTTCAAGCTGCGATTCTTGCAGGCGGTTTCAGCAGCTACATTCTGGCAACTACTGTGGCACAGGCCGTCGCGAAGCAATTAATTGGCAGGGGACTGACTTTTGCTGGCACAGGTGCACTAATGAGGAGCATCAGTGTTTTCGCTGGCCCCATTGGCTGGGCGGTCACTGCAATTTGGACTGCCTTCGATCTGGCGAGCCCAGCCTATAGAGTGACAGTGCCCTGCGTGGTACAGGTTGCTTACATGCGTCAGAAACTGAAAGCGAGTGATTTGCCAAAATGCAAGCAATGCGGGAGCATGTTGATTCAGGGACAGAGTTTTTGCGGAGAGTGCGGTGCAAAAGCCGTGTTCAAAAACGAGGCGGTCTAATTCTTTTTTCTGCTGTTTTTTTTCAATGATTATTCGACTTACGTGAAGAATTGGAGGCTTGTCATGCTTATTTTTTCTGCATTCTGTATTACATTCACGACACTTGTTAATTCGGCAATGGTACTGGTTGGCGTTGGTATTGCGTTGTTCGTGTTTACTTTGGCAATATTCGCGGTGTTGGGCGGCATGGTCACCGAAATAGTGGCTGGTGTTCGTGCAAATTCATAAAGGAGACTAAAATGTCCAGAAAATATCCATATGGAAATGGTTCCGAGGCACGCGCTCACGGGGCAAGAATCCAGGGCAGACGCTGTGACACATGGGCAGCGTCGAGTCCTGAAAACACCGCAAAAGCCAAAGAAGTTCTGCTGCGGAACATGGGCATACCGCAAGAACACACTGCTCTGAGCAACCGTATACGCACAGCAAGAGGTACTCCTTCGGCTCCAGTTCTAGCTCAATCTAAACAAAAATTGACCACTAGCCAGTCGATTTCAGGCGCCGTTAAGGCTGGCGTTATTGCTGGCGGTGCTATTAGCATCACGCAAAATCTCCATCAAGTACTAACAGGCCACAAGGAATTAAAAATGGCGGCGAAGGATGTGGCGATTGATGTCGCAACGGCCGGTGCAACTAGCGCGGTGATAGCTGGCGCAGCCGAAGGTGTTAAGTTTGCCATTAAATCTACATTGCCTAATGTAGCGAAGTCATTCGTCAAAGGCTCGGCACCTGTCGTAATCGCCAGCGGTGTTGTTGAACTAGCGGTAGATGCTTACAAGGGAAACCTGACCGCGAAGACGGCGACGATTACTGTGGCACGAACCGCAGGTGGGTGGGCTGGCGCCGAAGCCGGTGCTGTGGGCGGCGCTGCAGTGGGAGCTTTCTTGGCACCGGTAACTGCCGGAGCGAGCGTTGTTGCGGGCGCGTTCATCGGAGGAATACTTGGCGGAATTAGTGGAGCCCTTGGTTTCGGAAAGTTAGCCGAACTGGCAGTATCTTAACGGGTACCTATCCATTCAGTATTCGAAAATACACACCATCCATCAACGCTGTACCCATCTGAAAGGAACTTCATGCAACACACATTAAACGAAAACGCTGCTCAGCAAATGGCTCAAGAGCTAGTCTCAAAGACTCAAGAAATTAAGCGTCTCAGCAGCGAAATCGATCTTCTCAAGCTTGAAATCTTCGATACTGCACGGGGTGGAATATATTGTGAAGGTGGACGTATCGTCTTTGTCGATTCAGTG
>JAYVLG010000201.1:0-4324 GCA_043759595.1 Sulfurirhabdus sp.
TCATGCCAGGTCTCGAAGTGTTCGGTCAGGGTTCGCCGTCATTTTTGCGCATTACGCAAATATAGCTTGTTTCACCACTGCACCCGGGCGCACACTGCGACCCACATTCATATTAGGGGCGGCCTAGTCCAGTAATGAGCTTGATGGCGCGCACCACCGAAGCTTGGAAGACGCGATTCAGGTTAGCACTGACTGTTTGCCTGAAATGAATTTTGCAGAGTCAACTATTTACTGGCTGTCGTCAAGAGGGAAATGCGTTTGAGGTTACCTCGGCGTTTGTCAGAGTTGGGGTGGCGTTCGAAGACCCCATCACCGAGGTATTTCGCCACTTCCGCGAGTCCGGTGTTCGCTGGTCCATCAATTTGTTCAGCCACGATTGGCCCAAATTTCTGACTGACTTCATCCAGCTTGCGATCAAGCACCCTAGGGTCAGGATACCGTTTGGACATCAGGCGCACTGCGCAGCTGTCAGCCTGAAGCTCCTGGTCCTCGGTGAAGCTTACAAATAATTTTTTAAGCAACGACGCTTGAGCCAGCATCATGTTCGGGTTACTGCTGTTTGCTCCACCAATGAGTTTTCTAAAATTCTCAATGCTGTCGATGCCGTCCGCCAAGCGTGCTTGGTACATGCGCGTTTGATGACGTTGGAGAATGTGCGCTACCTCATGTGCAATCACAAACCTCGCATGGTCAGGATTGGCCCCCTTCTTGAACAGATCGCGGTCAACCAGGATGATTCCACTTGGCAGTGCGGAGGCATTGCCATAGCTGGTCGGGCGTACATAAATTTGGAAGTTGTAGGGCACTTCTTCCGGCAGATCTTTCACAATCTCAGCCAGGACTGCACGGGCTTCCATATAAGTTCGGCGGACGTCGGGGTTTTTGTTTTCCTCCAGAAACTCTTCATTTTTTAGTAGCCGATTACCCAATTCCACTTCTAAGGTCATTGGCATCCAGTTCAGGCTGCGTGCAGCCATCTTCACAGCAGACTTGATGTCAAATACCACTGTCGGCTGTCCCAGCACCTTTGACAGCACCTCTTGGGCTTTCAGTTTTGTGGCAAACAAGGCCAGAGAGGCCGCGTTGTCATCAATGCTGAAAGGTTGCGCCATGACTTTGCATTCCGGATCCAACACAGTGTTGGCCTGCGAGGACCATTTGTCGATGTCGATCAGTTTTAGCGCTCTTGGGGACGCGCTATCTGGATTTGCAGCGTCAATAGGTTTGCCTCCGGGCTCCAACTGGGCTTGTGCAGGACTGTCAGGTTTAAGTTTTTTGAAGAAGTCGCCGATCGACTCGAGCATTGACGGGTTTTGGGTGGTTGGTGTGGCTTCTGGTGTTTGAGGCGTTTGACCTGGATCGCTTTGAGCCATAGACAATATGGATGCCAGTGCCAGACCCACTACCATCAATGTGCGGATTACCGCTGTCGCAATTTTCTTCTGTTTTTTATTCGTTTTATTCATTCTGTTGCCCCCGCCTTTTTAATGTTTACTGGGCACTCATGGATCTGAGCTGACTTAAAACCTTGTCTCTGGCTACATAGAACTCGGCGTCATCCAAAATAACAGCCTGGTAGATGAGTTGGACCTTGGGGTCGCTTTCGGCCTTGGTCACGGCCTCTAGCTTGGCTTTGACTTCGTTTGTTTCAGCGCTATTGGGCATTTCGAAACTGCCACGGTAGCTCGTCTTTCGGGTAACCAGATACCAGTCGTAGGTGGTGTCTGGCTGGAGCCGATTGATAGGCAAATACACTGGTGTTTGATTGGGGTTGGCAATGGAGGACACCACGACACCTTTGGCCATGACATCCAGCTTCGCCACGCCATCCGCCATCACACTTTGGAGGTCAAACTCGATCCCGCGTGAAGACGGGAGAATCTTGCCGGTTGGGACGCCAGTAGGAGGTAGGCTTTCAAAGCGCTGCCCCCCGGTGCGGGGGCTTGATAACATGGCAAGCAACACGGCACTGAGCTTTTTGGGCGTGATGCCAGGCACCACACTGCAGGCTTTACTGGCGCTTACTTGTTCCGACAGCTCCTTGGACTTGAGTGAGGCGTCAGTGGCGGTACTCAACGCGCAGTTTTGCGCAAAAACGATTGAGCCCATACTCAGCGATAGAGCCGCGACGATAGATAGGTGCTTGACTTTCATTGTGTGTCTCCCATGAAAAATTTAGTGCAGCAGGTGAGTGATGAGTAAACACGCTGCGCCAGCGCAAGCGATAAAAAGTACAGCACTTTTGAGAAAAAAGAAGCATCTATCGAGACGCTCGAAGAACTTAGGCAAGGTTTGATGTCGAAGGTCTGACAAGGCATGAGATTTTTCAAGTTCCTCACGTGGGCCATTGATGAAGCCATCGACCAGCATTAGGAGTGCCATCAACAACGCAACGATCTCGATGTTGTGTTGTTTGTAAAGATAGCTTGCAATCCACACGATTGTACCTGCAGCGATCAGATAGAGAAAGACAAGTGAAGTCAAGACCGCCGTGCTGGCTGCCGAACATTGTTTTTTTCGATGATGATGGTTTTTGTGGTAATCATGTTTGACAGCAGCAACATACCAAGCCCACATTTTTTTTACGATGGCCCCAAACAACAAGCCCAAGACAATATCTAGGCAGAAGCCCCAGAGATGGCTTAGTTTGCTTACGGGATGATCCAAGCTAATCAGCGCTGCACCGTGGATAGCTGCGCCTGGCAGATTTCCCAGCGGGGTGAGAAAGGTGTCGGCTTGTCCCCAGCTGCCACCAAAAACCACACGCACGCCATCCAGTGAGGAGATGTTTTGATAGGCCTTCGAGTCGAAGGGCATTAATGCCAAAGACCGTGCAACCTCACTGAAATTGATGCTCTTCATCTCCATGTGGCCTTCTGCCGGATCATGAGTGGTTCCATCTTTGGACAGCCATTGGGTGGCTGCGTTGGCGATGTCTGTGCAGATGGGAGACCGTGTTTCAGACTCACTTGATTTTGACTTTTCATGCATCAAGCCGGCAAATGTGAGCCGGTCTTCTTCGGCTGTGCGCATGCCAGTCACACTGCCGAAAGATTGGATCAACGTTCCGTCTGCGAAGTCCAGGCCAGCCTTGCAGCGGTTCTGCATCCACCGAAGCTTGGTCTCCCGAAACTTCTCATTGCTTGTCGGGAACGGTGCAAGCAGGATCAGTCGATTGCTCTCCTTGTCGAGAAGCTGGTCGAGATTGTTTTGGCAAATCGTTTCATCGGAGCTTTCTCGGGCCAAGGGGGATAGATCCAGATCAATGGCAACCGTCTGAGGTCGCTTTAAGAGGAGATTGCTGAGGTCTTTTGTCAGTTGGCAACGGTCTAGGGGGGATCTCTCACCGTAAACATTGACATACCGCGCGTCATCGATCGTGATCACTGCGGTCTTGCTGGCTTGAAGATCGACATCAATAGCGCTATCTGGGGAAGCCAGATTCGCCACCACGAGTACCGATAGCTTAATGAGGAAAGAAAAAGACTCCGAATTTTCTAGCAGCACGCCGATCGAAGCGGAAAAAACGGCGGTTGGGAGCAGATGCTTGATTGTCTCCCTGATTTTTAAGATTTTGGTTTTCATTTTGGGTGCAAGCATATCCTGAAAAGTCACCTGCAAAGGGACGATGGAGACCCGCGTTTTCTTGTCGGCAAGCAGAGAAGAACTCTGGCAGCTGGTGCATCAGTGAAGTCACCCCTTTTCAAAAGGCCGACTATCTGCCTTTCACTGCACTGAACTTCGTTTCATTAAATTTTTTTGGCGTGACCGTGAACCGTTGGGATCACGACTCCGACTAATCAAGCAAGAGAAGAGCGCTTTTCTAGTGCCCGTTAAACCAGGGCGCAGCGTTCATCTCTATAAACTTAAGGAATCGATCATGAACCCTTCTTCCCGCCAAATGCTTGGAGTCGTCGCCATCATGGCCGCCACTATGTCTTGTGCCCAGGCCGTGGAGTGCATTGATCCCGCTTGGACTCGCGCCATCACCGAAGCCATGGGGCGCGCGCCGAAAGCCGGGGAATGCAATACCAAGCTCTATGGTCAATCCCACAGCCCTGAGGAGCGTGTACAGGTGATTCGCATCGCCCTCGCCTCGCAATATGCTCGTCGCGGAGGTGATAACACTGTCACGCAGAAACTCCCGCTAAGCGCCCCAATCAAGTAGTTCACGCGATCCGGCCCAGCTTTGAGCTGGAACGCTTGCGGAATTGGGTCATTGAAACAATGGTTTGGTACAGCAGCGTGCGCTCAGGGTGACGCGGGTTGTAGAGTTTGGGTTTGGCCGCAGAGCCGTGTCTAGCTGTGGCAGGTGCGCTCTGGC
>JAYVLG010000202.1:0-25346 GCA_043759595.1 Sulfurirhabdus sp.
TTTGGCAGTGGGGTGGATTTGCCCGGTGCGATGATTGTGTTGTTAGGGGTGATGGCAGCGATTCCTGTGTGTATGGCCCTGGGCTATACGATTGAGCGCGTGGCATACCGTCCGCTTCGTAACGCGCCGAGGTTGGCACCCTTGATAACAGCCATTGGCGTTTCAATCGTCTTGCAAAACCTGGCTATGCTTATCTGGGGACGCAAATATATCTCATTTCCACCCATTCTGCCCGTTACGCGCCATGAAATTGGGGGTGCTACCATCACGGATTTACAGATAGTAATCGTGGTAATGTCCGTGCTGCTGATGGCAGGTCTGGTGTTGCTGGTGCATAAAACCAAACTGGGCCGTGCCATGCGCGCGACAGCCCAAGCCCCTAAAATAGCGGGGCTGATGGGTGTGAATATCAACACCATCATTTCAATTACCTTTATTATCGGTTCTGCAATTGCGGCGATAGCCGGGGTGATGGTAAGTGCCTACTATGGATTGGCACATTATTATATGGGCTTCATGTTGGGATTAAAGGCATTTTCTGCCGCCGTGCTGGGAGGTATTGGCAATCTGGCGGGCGCCATGCTGGGCGGGTTACTGCTGGGTGTGATTGAAAGTCTTGGAGCCGGCTATATCGGAGATATTACCGGAGGTTTCCTGGGTAGCAACTATCAGGACATATTCGCATTCTTTGTGTTGATACTGGTGCTGGTATTCCGGCCTTCCGGTCTGTTGGGGGAGCGAGTCGTTGAACGTGCTTAAAATCGGGCACGACCGTAAAACAGCCTGGGTAACGTTTGCATTGCTCGGGGGGCTGGTGGCTGCCCTGCCCTTTTTGGTGGATGCTGGTTTAGGCCAGAGCTGGGTACGTATACTGGATTTCACTTTGCTGTATATCATGTTGGCCCTGGGGCTCAATATCGTGGTTGGGTATGCAGGCTTGCTGGACCTGGGCTATGTTGCATTTTACGCAGTTGGTGCTTATCTTTACGCATTGCTCGCCTCCCCCCAGTTTGGATTGCACTTGCCGTTTTGGGTTCTATTGCCGACAGGCGCTTTGGTCGCCGGCGCGTTTGGAGTGTTGCTAGGGGCGCCCACTTTGCGCTTGCGAGGCGATTATCTGGCGATCGTCACATTGGGATTTGGCGAAATCATCCGAATTTTTCTCAACAATCTTAACACCCCTGTGAATATAACCAATGGCCCACAGGGGGTTAACATGATTGACCCTATAGCGATTGGCGATTTTTCCCTGAATCAAACCCACAATGTGCTGGGATTGAGTATTCCTGGTGTGCACAACTATTATTATCTGTTCCTGGCGTTAACGCTGTTCATCATTTTTGTCTCCATGAGGCTGCAGGATTCCCGCATTGGTCGTGCCTGGGTGGCCATTCGGGAGGATGAAGTGGCAGCGGAAGCCATGGGGATTAATACCCGTAATGTGAAGTTGCTGGCCTTTGCCATGGGCGCGTCATTTGGCGGGGTATCTGGCGGGCTATTCGCAGGGTTTCAGGGCTTTATAAGCCCTGAAAGCTTTAACCTGATGGAATCCGTGATGATTTTATGCATGGTCGTACTGGGCGGGATGGGTAATATTTTCGGCGTGATATTAGGGGCGGTACTGCTGACGGTGTTGCCGGAGGCGCTTCGCTACATTGGTGAATTTGAGCAATATGTTTTTGGCAGAGTTATTGTTGAGCCATCTGATTTGCGTATGCTGATATTTGGTTTGGCACTGATTCTGATGATGCTTTACCGGCCGGCAGGATTAATGCCCGCCGCCCGCCGTCGTCGCGAATTTGTAGCAAGTCCGAACATTCTGGAACAGGAACAGGCCAGTCTCTATGACAGTCATAAATAAGTCAGGGCGTCGAGCTTGAGCACCGTTTTATTAGCAGCAGAAAATCTGTCCAAGCAGTTTGGTGGTCTGGCAGCGTTAAGTAATGTCTCATTCACCATTAATCAAGGGGAAATCTTTGGCCTGATTGGCCCCAATGGCGCAGGTAAAACCACGCTTTTTAATGTGCTTACCGGGCTTTATACACCCAGCAGCGGCACGGTAATGCTGGCAGGGAATGCATTGCTTGGATTGAAACCACACCAGGTAGTCAAATTCGGTTTAGCGCGCACGTTTCAAAATATTCGGCTGTTTGCCAATATGACCGCCCTGGAAAATGTCATGGTCGGGCGACATGTCCGAACAAGCGCGGGAGTCATAGGGGCCATATTGCGAGGCACCGGTACCCGGGCAGAAGAAGCAGCCATCACAAAACGAGCCCATGAATTGCTTGATCTGGTAGGCGTAGCGAACCACGCCCATTCCCTGGCTAAACATCTCTCCTATGGCGATCAACGCCGCCTGGAAATTGCCCGTGCTCTGGCAACAGAACCAAAGTTGCTGGCGCTGGACGAGCCTGCCGCCGGAATGAACCCTGCTGAGCGGGTCGGATTGCAAAAGCTGCTGGAAAAACTGCGCGGTGTGGGTGTGACATTACTGTTAATCGAACATGATGTGAAGCTGGTCATGGGGATGTGTGACCGGATAGCGGTACTGGATTACGGCAAGAAAATTGCTGAAGGGAAACCGGCTGAAGTGCAGCGCGATCCGCTCGTGATTGAAGCTTATCTGGGTGGCCCGTTATCATGAAATTAATCGAAATCCAGAATCTTAAAGTCGCTTACGGCGGTATTCATGCTGTGAAGGGAATCGATATCGAAATTGAATCTGGTGAGCTGGTCTGCCTGATCGGCGCCAATGGCGCGGGTAAAACAACCACCCTGAAGGCTTTATGCGGCATGCTGCCCCTGTCGCAAGGTGCTGTTCATTTTGAGGGGCGCAGTATTGCGGGTATGCCTACTCATGAAATCGTCAAGCAAGGTATATCGATGGTACCCGAAGGAAGGGGCGTATTTAGCCGATTGACGGTGGCGGAAAACCTGGAAATGGGCGCTTATATACGCAATGATAGAGCAGAGATCCGGCGTGATATGGATCAAATGTACACGTTATTCCCTCGCTTGCATGAGCGTCGAACACAACAGGCAGGCACGCTTTCGGGAGGGGAGCAACAATTGCTGGCCATGGGACGCGCCTTGATGGGCCGACCCAAACTCTTGTTTCTGGATGAGCCCAGCATGGGGCTTGCCCCCATCATGGTGCAAAAGATTTTTGAAACGATCCGGAGTATAGCTGACCAGGGTGTAACGATTTTTCTGGTTGAGCAGAATGCCAAGCTTGCCCTAGAAATCAGTCATCGGGGCTATGTGATGGAAAGTGGTCTGATCACCTTAAAAGGCGAGGCACAATCGCTTTTAAAAAACCCGCTGGTGCAGCAGGCTTATCTGGGCGAGTAAAGCTTGCATGAACCAGATACCGTGCCTAACTTAACCAATCCTTGCCGATTAAAAAATCCGAATAAAGTTTTGCTTCGGCAGTACCTGCTTCAGGCTGCCAGTCATAGCGCCATTTCACAATGGGGGGCAACGACATCAGAATAGATTCCGTGCGCCCACCGGACTGCAAGCCGAAGAGGGTTCCACGATCGTATACCAGATTGAACTCAACATAGCGTCCACGCCGATAAGCTTGAAAATCTCGCTCCCGTTCTCCATAGGGGGTGTCCATGCGTTTTTCCAGGATGGGGACATAGGCGGAAAGGAAGTGATCCCCTACACTTTCTATGAGGTTGAAGCTGAAATCAAAATCCTTGTCGTTCAGGTCATCAAAGAAAATGCCGCCTATGCCTCGGGGTTCCTGGCGATGCTTGAGGTAAAAATACTCATCACACCATTTTTTAAAGCGGGGGTAATAGCTTTCATCAAAAGGCCGGAGTGCATTGCTGCACATTTGGTGGAAATGGACCGAATCTTCCTCAAAACCGTAGTAAGGGGTTAAGTCCATGCCGCCGCCAAACCACCAGACGGGCTCTGCACCGGGTTTTTGCGCAACAAAAAAGCGGACGTTCATGTGTACAGTAGGGGCATAAGGGTTACGGGGGTGGAAAACCAGAGAAACGCCCATGGCTTCGAAGTTCCGGCCAGCCAGTTCCGGGCGATGCGCAGAAGCAGATGGGGGCAGGTTCTGTCCGAATACGTGGGAGAAGTTAACGCCACCTCGTTCCAGAAGATTGCCCTCTTCCATGACGCAACTGGTACCGCCTCCACCTTCTGGCCGTTCCCAGGAGTCGCGAAGAAATTTGTTACCGTCGACTTGTTCCATCCGTTCAACGATCAGCTCTTGCAGCTCCAGCAAAAATTCTTTAACTTTTAGAATATCCATAATAACACTTAGCTCCTGAAGATCTTGCCGCTCTTGAAGTCCATAATAGTTGAGGGACGTTTACGTTTTCCGATGCGCCCAGGCAATACCATAACCTGCTTGCCGAAGGCTGCAACGCATGCCTGATAGGTTTTGAGTGCTCTTTGACCAGACCGGTTTGCGCTGGTAGAAATCAGAGCCATATCAAATGCGTGGCAAAGGCGTGCTGCATCTGTGTGAGCAGTTACTCTTGCAGCAATGCTTTTGTGGCGACCAGTTATAAAATGTGGGGTGTTGCGTGCCGTCGGTAAAAGCACCGTAGTGGGTCCGGGCCAGAACTGCATCAATTTCTCTCGCTCTTCCACAGACAGGGGTGAAATAAAGGAGGAAAGTTGCGCGAGATCCGAAGCAATGAGAATGAGGCCTTTGTTTTTGGGCCGACCCTTAAGGGCGAGAATTTTGCAGATGGCTTGATAGTTACGTGGGTCGCACCCTAATCCATAGCAAGATTCGGTTGCATAAGCGATGATGCCGCCATTTCTTATATGGGTACGAATGCTGGGAAGTAGTGATAAAAATGGAGATGCGGCGGTCTTGTAATAAAGTGAAGAGTTGACCGAACGCATTCCGTTTTAATCCTAAATTATGCGTTACCTTTGATTTTGGCCTGTAATGCTTCGTCTTTGGCAATAATCTGCTGGGCATTGGCTTCGCGTTCTGCTTTCAGTCGCAGGAACAGCGCTTCGTCTTCTATTGCGAGAATCTGGGCGGCAAGATATGCGGCATTTTTAGCACCTGCTTTGCCGACTGCAACGCTGGCAACTGGAATGCCGCCAGGCATTTGCACGGTAGAAAGCAGTGAATCAAAGCCGGAAAGTGGCCCACCTTCCATTGGTACACCAATAACAGGGCGTAACGTGTGCGCAGCTACTGCACCCGCAAGGTGCGCGGCAAGCCCGGCGGCAGCGACAAATACCCTGCAGCCACGAGATTCAGCGGACTTCACGTACTCAATGGTTTTTTCAGGGGTTCGGTGAGCGGATGTGATTTTCACTTCCCATGGGACACTGAGAGAGGTAAGCATATCAAGCGTCGCTTGCATGGTAGGCAGGTCCGAATCTGAACCCATCAAGACGGCAACAAATGGTTTGGTCATGAATCTATTCCTTTAGTCAGGTTTGCTAGGTTTTAATGCAATCGCTCGGTGCCCGATATCACGTCTCATCTGGGAACCATCAAATTTTATTTTGTCTGCAATATCGTAAGCTCTGCGTTGGGCCAGCTTCACATTGTCACCCAATGCAGTTACACAGAGAACACGTCCACCGCTGGTAACCACTTCTTTGTCGCGAAGGGTAGTACCGGCATGAAAAACATGAAAATCATCTTCATCAGCAGGCAGGTAAGAGATTACATCCCCTTTTCGTGGCGTATCCGGGTAGTTATGGGCTGCCATTACGATACCCAGAGCCGTTCGTCTGTCCCACTCCGCTTCTGCACGGTCGAGTGTGCCATTCACTGCGTGCTCAACCAGATTTACCAGATCGCTTTTAAGGCGCATCATAATTGGCTGGGTTTCCGGATCGCCCATGCGGCAATTGAATTCCAGCACTTTTGGGGTGCCTTGCTTGTCGATCATGATGCCAGCGTAAAGGAAGCCGGTATAGGCTTCGCCTTCTTTTTTCATGCCTTGCATGACTGGTAAAATGACTTCCCGCATGATTCTCGCATGTAACTGAGGGGTGATGACCGGTGCAGGAGAGTAAGCACCCATGCCACCGGTGTTGGGACCTTTATCTTCGTCAAGCAGGCGCTTATGATCCTGGCTGGTGGCAAGGGGGAGCACATGCTCACCATCTGCCATGACGATAAAACTGGCTTCTTCACCTTCAAGGAATTCTTCAATGACAATACGGGAACCTGCGCCGCCCATCTTGTTTCCCACCAGCATCATGTCAACGGCTGCATGGGCTTCTTCGGCAGTAGTGGCGACAACCACGCCTTTGCCTGCTGCCAGTCCATCTGCCTTGATGACAATCGGTGCCCCTTTGACATCAATATAAGTATGGGCTTTGATAGCGTCAGTAAAAGTGACGTAGGCACCGGTAGGAATATTGTTTCGGACCATAAAGGCCTTTGCGAAATCCTTGGACCCTTCCAGCTGGGCAGCCCGTTTGGTCGGGCCGAAAATCTTCAATCCGGCGTTTCTAAATGCATCAACCACGCCATCTGCTAAAGGGGCTTCAGGGCCTACGACGGTTAGTGAAATATTCTCCCGTTGCGCAAAGCTGACTAGTTCAGGGATGCCGGTTATGTCCACATTGGTGAGATGCGGGTCTAATGCTGTGCCGGCGTTGCCTGGGGCAACGAGTACTTTGTGGATACGATCGGATTGGGAAAGTTTCCAGGCCAGGGCGTGTTCTCGCCCTCCGCTACCGATAACCAGAATTTTCATATGTAAGCCTAAAAATCTTGAAAAGCGTAAAACAAAGCAGATTACTCGGGATCACTTTACGCTTCGCTAATAATTAATGTCTGAAGTGTCGAGCACCGGTAAATACCATGGCGATACCATGTTCGTCTGCAGCTGCGATCACTTCATCGTCACGAATACTGCCACCAGGCTGAATAATCGCTTTAGCCCCCGCCGCTGCCACCACATCCACACCATCGCGGAACGGGAAGAACGCGTCAGAAGCCACGGCGGAATTTTTCAGTTCCAGTCCTGCATTTTGTGCCTTGATTGAGGCAATGCGTGTGCTGTCAACGCGGCTCATCTGACCGGCACCCACGCCCAGTGTCTGGCCATTTGCGGCAAACACGATGGCGTTGGATTTCACATACTTAGCGACACGCCAGGCAAATAACAGGTCTTGCAACTGTTGTTCCGTTGGGGCCAATTTGGTTACAACGCGCAAGTCGGCTGCAGAAACGTTGAGGGTATCTGGTGACTGTACCAAAATCCCCCCGCCTACGCGCTTGAAGTCCCACTCGTTACTGTTGTTATCCAGCGCCACGGATAGTAAACGAATATTCGGTTTTTTCGCAAAGACCTCAGCAGCCTCGGCAGATACACCGGGTGCAATCACGACTTCAACGAAAATCTGGATGACGGCCTCTGCTGTAGCGCGGTCCAGTTCACGGTTGAAAGCGACAATCCCGCCAAAGGCAGAGGTGGAGTCAGTCGCAAGCGCTAGCTTATAGGCAGAATGAATGCTATCAGCTACACCAACGCCACAAGGGTTGGCGTGTTTAATAATAACGCATGCTGGCGCATCGAATGTTTTGACACATTCCCATGCTGCATCAGAGTCGCCGATATTATTATAGGATAATTCTTTTCCCATCAGTTGCGTGTAGTTACTGATAGAGCCAGGCAATGCCTTGTTGTCGCGGTAAAAAGCACCTTGCTGGTGCGGGTTTTCACCGTATCGCAGGTCTTGCACCTTGGTAAATTGCATGTTCAGGGATTGCGGGAAGGGCTGGCGCTTGTTCTGAACATCCAGGCTGGTCAGATAGTTGCTGATTGCTCCATCATAGGCAGCAGTATGTGTAAATGCTTTTTTGGCCAGACTGACACGGGTTTCTGCACCTATAGCGCCCTGGGTTGAAGACAGTTCAGTCAGCAAGCTGGCGTAGTCTTTCGGGTCAGTGACAATTGAAACGTGCTGATAGTTTTTTGCAGCGGCGCGAACCATGGTCGGGCCGCCGATATCGATGTTTTCTATCGCATCTTCCAGCGAACAATCGGTTTTTGCAATGGTCTGTGTGAAGGGGTAAAGATTCACTACCACCAGATCAATATTGGCAAAACCGGCATTGGCCATTGCTGCAACATGTTCAGGCAAATCACGACGGGAAAGAATACCCGCATGAATTTTCGGGTGCAGTGTTTTTACCCGGCCATCCAGCATTTCAGGGAAACCGGTGTAGTCCGCCACTTCGGTCACGTCAACACCTGCTTCGGTCAATAGTTTGGCAGTTCCACCAGTGGTAAGAATTTCGATATCGAATTGTTTCAGACCTTTGGCAAAATCCACAATGCCGGCTTTATCGGAAACGCTAATGAGTGCACGCTTAATAATTGTCATATCAGGAAAACTTTGAAGTTAGTGATTGTTTAAGTAAGTCTTTGCAAGACCATTATTTAATACCGTATTCTTTCATTTTTTTCCGCAAAGTGTTGCGATTAAGGCCTAGCAACTCTGCAGCACGGGTCTGGTTGCCTTGTGCGCGAACCAGTATGGTTTCCAGTAGCGGTTTTTCAACTGAGGCGATAACCATCTCGTAAATCGTACAGGGTGTTTCTCCATCCAGGTCTTTGAAATACACATCCAGAGATTTTTTGATACAAGCCGCAATTTCATTGTCTTTTGTCATGCTGCAATTTCTTCTGTCAAATAGGTCAGTCGTAGCCCGTAAGAGGCTTGTTCGGTAAAAAAACTGTCTACAGCGGCAACCTGGTCTTCGGTTGTTTGCAGTTGATTCATGGCATGCCGGAAAGCAGCCGAACCCGTCAACCCTTTGGTGTACCAGGAAATGTGCTTGCGTGCGATGCGCAAGCCAGAGTATTCGCCGTAAAAATTATACAGATCGTGTAAATGGTGCATGAGCACGCGATGGATTTCTGCTACTTCTGGCTGTGGCAGATGTTCGCCTGTTTTCATGAAGTGCTCGATTTCGCGGAAAATCCAGGGGCGGCCCTGAGCGGCACGGCCGATCATGACGGCATCGGCTTTGGTGTATTCCAGCACAAACTTGGCTTTTTCAGGAGAGGTGATATCGCCATTGGCAATGATCGGGATACGTGCTGCCGCTTTTACAGCGGCGATGGTGTCATATTCGGCATCGCCGGAATAACCGCAAGCTCTGGTCCGGCCATGCATGGCGAGAGCCTGAATGCCGGCATCTTCAGCAATGCGCAGGATTTTCAGTGCATTTCGGTTGTCTTTGTCCCAACCAGTGCGAATTTTAAGCGTGACCGGCACATTAACAGCATTAACCACGGCACTCAAAATACGCCCTACCAGTGCTTCATCTTGCAGCAACGCAGAACCGGCCATCACGTTGCAGATTTTCTTGGCAGGGCAACCCATGTTGATATCAATCAACTGCGCACCCTGATCAACATTATATTGTGCTGCCCCAGCCAGCATTTCAGGGTCAGCACCCAATATCTGCACAGAAATCGGATCCACTTCCCCTTCGTGGTTAGCACGTCGTTTGGTTTTTTCAGAACCCCATAACAGTGAGTTGCTCGAAACCATTTCGGAAACAGCCATCCCAGCCCCCAGAGATTTACATAACTGACGGAATGGACGATCTGTTACACCGGCCATAGGTGCAACGAGCAAATTGTTTTTAAGGGTGTAGGGACCGATTTTCATCGTTTATTATATTTTGGGAAAGCTGCCTATTTTATACGCAATTGATCGACAGTAAAAGAAGGGATTTTTAACTGATAAAAAAATTATTCTAATTTGGTATGAATGGACTATCGCGAGGCTTGGTAAATATTTGATGTTTTAACCTGGAAACCTCAGTTAACCGCTAAATTTAACATTTAACCAAATAATTCTTATAGAATTTTTAATTATTCCCTGGTTCAACCGGTTGGTGAGACCGCTATGGGTTGGCTTGCATTTAATCCAGAATTACTTAGTATTATCAGCGTGCTTCTGGTTGATTGGGGATGCCTCAGCCCAGGCTGACTCTCTGATCCACTGAATCAAGTCATTGGCAGGAAGCGGTTTGCTCATGTAATAACCTTGAGCGGTGTCACAGCCCCATTCTGTTAAGGTATCCCAGACCTGCGCTGTTTCCACGCCTTCTGCAACGACCTTTAGTCCGAGATTATGGCCGAGATCAATGGTCGACCTGACAATCACCGAAGCTTGCTTGTCACTCATCATGTCTAGTACAAAGGACTTGTCAATCTTGATTTCATCCACAGGCAGCTTTGAAAGCGAAGCAAGTGATGAGTAACCGGTGCCAAAATCATCAATGGCCAAGGTGACACCCATTTTGTCCAGTTGATTCAGAATCACCAATGCAGAGGTTTGGTCCGCCATCACGACACTTTCTGTTATTTCCAGCACCAGGTATGAAGGTGCTACATTCGCCTTGTCAAGCAAGTCTGCAATCTCGGAGGGAAGATGCTTGTCGTGTAGACTTCTTGCTGAAAGATTGACCGTTACACTGATGAAAATGCCTGCTTTATGAAATTCAGCACACTGATTCAAGGCCTTTTTAAGCACCCAGGTTGTAAGGGATTGTATTAAACCGTTTTGCTCAGCTGCCAAAATGAACTGATCGGGGGGGAGAAACCCCCGTTTTGGATGTTGCCAGCGCACCAGTGCTTCGACGCCCATTATGCAACGGGTCTGGTGATTAATCTTCGGTTGGTAATAAAGTACCAGTTCTTCCTGCGCTATCGCCTGACGCAGCTCGCTTTTGAGGGTAAGGTCTGCCCGTGTGCCATGCTCTTGTGACTCGGAATAGATGGCATATCCACTATTGGCATGTTTTGCTGCATACATGGCCACGTCAGCACGTTGGGTAAGGGTGATGGCGTCTTCGCCGTGGTCAGGAAAAAGTGCAATACCAATACTTGCGCTTATATCGATGACTTCTCCATCCAGCGAAAAAGGAAGCTCAAGCGTTTTTAGTATTTTCTCTATGATGTGCTGTATTTGGCTTTCAGAAACATTATCCAGAATAATGACATATTCGTCTCCACCAAGCCATGCCACAGTGTCAATAGTGCGAACAGTCTCTTTTAAACGTCGACCAACATCTTGCAACAACAAATCACCTATGTTGTGGCCCAAAGTGTCATTTACTTCTTTAAAGCGGTCAAGATCCATTAATATGACAGCAAAAGTAGTGCCTTCCCGAAGCGCATGCTTAATTTCCTGCTTCAGGCGATCTTGGTAGAGGGTACGGTTAGGCAGGCCGGTTAGTTCGTCGTGTAGTGCCTGATATTCAAGAATGCGAGCTTGCCTGGAGACGCGCATGCTGACAAAAACGGCAATAAAAACTGTAAGCAAACTTGCGAATCCGCCAAGAAATAACGTAGTCTGGCGGGCGCTTGCATAAGATGACTCCGCCTCTTTGACCGCAGTTGCAGTCTGGATTCGTTGCAAGTCGATCAGTTTATCTACTTGTTGACCGATTAGTTTTTGTTTGGGCATGGCTTGCATGCGTATTTGATCAAAAATGTCGGAGTGAAAGTCCTGCAACCCCATGTTCATCACTTCTTCAACTTCAGGCTGTGCTTCTCGGGTCAAAACGATAATTTTGGATAATACTGATTTTTCCTGGGGGGAAATGGCAAGGCTTTCTAAAGTTTCACGAGCCCGGATATATTCGCCGCCAAAAGCGCTAAATCTTTGATACTCCGCATCCTTTAGGAAATCGTCTTTGAGTACAGCCATAATATGCATGCTAAGCGCTCGTTCCCGAAGCGCTCGTTGCATGATTTGCGCCATATCTGTCTTTACATTGTTTTTTTCGACAATGTTTTTTAAACGCGCTTCTGACTGACCCATATGGTTTAAGCTCACATAGGTCAATGCAAGCATGAGAAAAATAGCCAGCATAAACCCTACGGCAATACGAACGCCTATGTTCAGGTGGTGCTTGTTATTTAATGTCATTAGTTAAGCTCAAGCGCGATATTTAATTATAAATTTATGGTTATGTCGACATGTTGGAACAATGAAATACTACTTTAACAGCAAGGTTTTGCTGAAACAACTAATCAAATTACTGGGCAATTGGTAAACACCCATGGTTTGAGCTTATTTTGTTTAATTTTGAAGCAACGGGGAATCAGCCACATAGTATTTTTCTGATCCTACCCTTAATATTCACGCTATTCTTTTGGCTAATAGTCAGTAGCTATCCCACCTCCCAGATCAGCCTCTACCAAGCGGCGCATTACCTCGAGCAATTTTTAGATTAATTGAGTTTGCAGTTTATTGTAAGCTTCTGCGTCGGAAACGCGATATACCACAACGCCCAGCAATTCAATTATGGGGTTTCAAATTGCGTTTTGACTGATGTACCGTACTGCGAGTATCCATGGCGTAATAATCATATGGCTGAAAAGTGAGAAATGAGCTTTATGACTTTGGAAGGTTTTCCAGCATAATCTAATCTATGTAAGTCGATATATCCGGCTAGAAATCGGGATGCCGACAAATAATGTCAATCATGAAATGACTGGTTTTGTCCTTGATTTACAAAGTTAGGAAGAGGCCAACCCTTTGGAAAAACGCTTCGAATATTTCGCTCAACTTGCTGCCGTGTTTATTCTGGTGGCGGGTTGTTTTTTGGTGCTAAGGCCTTTTCTGGCCGCGACGCTGCTTGCTGCAGTTGTGTGTGTCTCTAGCTGGCCACTTTATCTTTGGTTATTGCACAGGATGAAGGGCAGGCAAAATATAGCGGCGCTCACCATGACGCTGTCTTTGGCACTCGTGGTGATTCTGCCGCTGGCACTGGTGGCGTACAATCTTGCCGATAATGTTACCGCCTTATACAATGCTATCAAGCAAGCCGTTGAGGTAGGGCCGCTAGAACCTCCGGCTTGGCTAAAGGGGGTGCCGATAGTTGGCGAATCAGTCAATAAATATTGGCACCTGATTGCTACCAGCCAGGAAGAAATGGACGCGCTGGTGAAGCGATTGCTAGAACCCGCCAAAAATTTTCTGCTTTCGGGTGGAATTCTGCTTGGGCAGGGTGTTTTGGAAATGAGTTTGGCGGCCTTCGTCAGTTTTTTCTTTTATCGCGATGGCGTAGCGTTGGTGCGTTTTCTTAACGTGGCGATGGATCGGGTAGTCGGAACCCATGCGGCGAGTACTCTCGGCATCATCAATAACACCGTTCAGAGCGTCATGTACGGCTTGTTGGGAACCGCCTTGGCGCAAGGTTTTGTGGCCTCAATTGGTTTTCTCATCGCAGGTGTACCAGCAGCATTATTGCTCGGCATAGCAACTACCCTTCTCTCCCTGATCCCTGTTGGGCCACCCTTGATATGGGGTGGCACAGCTATCTGGCTGTTCAACCAGGGAAGCACGGGATGGGGAATTTTTATGCTGCTTTGGGGGTTTTTCCTGATTAGCAGTGTGGACAACATAGTGAAACCCCTGCTAATCAGCCGGGGTAGCAATCTGCCGTTTGCCCTGGTTCTGTTTGGTGTGTTGGGGGGCGTGCTCGCCTTTGGCTTTGTCGGTGTTTTCATTGGGCCGACATTGCTTGCTGTGGGATTCAGCTTGATAAAGGAGTGGACAGACCTGGATAGCAGAGGCAAAAAGTAAAGAACCTAGATTGTTCCCGGTATTCGATGGGATATTTTAATTCCTATTCTATTGGCCAATAATCGGTGGCAATACCTTCATCCGTTCCGCTTTGCTGAAACGTCCCCGTGTTTCGAGCACTTTTATAATAGGCTCGCCTTTTTCGTAAGGGAACTGCTCCTGCCACGACTAACGGTTTTTATTTCTATGTGAGTGAGCAATACATGAAATCTGGAATCCGCATTTTATTGGCAATAGCAGCTGCAATCATTTGGGTAGTGGCCGGATTAACTTACCAGGCTGGTGATCACATTAGTTCCGCAAGCAAGGCATCGGGTGAGGGGCGAGAAGCCATGCTTCAGTCCTTTCGTATAGCGCAATCCTTGAAATCCTTGGCTGCCGGTTATGAGTTGACTATTAATGAGTATTATTCAACGGTATTGGATACCTCTTCTTACCAGAAAAAAATCTAAGCGCAAAAAATAGTGATTGACCGCGAACTGTCCACTCTTGCTAACCTGAAGGACGGGGGAGGTGGATCCGATGTGGTTACTAAAATCACGGGGCTCTATAAGGAAATGGACGCTTACCGCCTCGGTTTGGAGGGCGCATTGTCCAGCATGGATAAAGATTGGGATCGCGCACGTGATTCTTTGTATAAATTGAATATTTTGTCGATCCAAGTGATTTCACAGGCGGACTCTCTCGGACAAATCGCCAGTGAACGTGCCATGGCTCAGGATCAAATCCTGCAAGATCGTCATTCGCAATCTTTCACGCTGCTGCGTATAGCCATGATTCTTGCTTTGTTGATGGGGACCGGAATCATGATTGGTGCGGCTCGTCTTGGTCGGGCACAGGGCTATAGCGGAATGTAACGGTCAAGTCTATATGAAGCGGATGTAAATCGGCAGCCTGTCTTAAAATTCGTTTTTTTTGTTGATCTGTAGAATGTGAATGCTCTAAAAAATCGACTTATTATGTCTTAGCTTAGCCGCACTGGTGTGGCTTGGCATACTGGATTCGCTTAGATTATATTTTGACTGTTCAAAAGTGAGATGGCGACCACAAAAGGCCAAAATCGTAAAAGCAATGAGGCAAGATGGATTGAGCAGGCGTTATAAGGAGGGGGCGCAAACTGGTTCAATGAAGATCAGTCGCGCCCGCTCCTATTTTTTGATGGCCAGGAACGACTGATTCAAATATCTAATCTTTTGACCAGTATTCGGTGGCAATACCCTCACCAAGATCAGCCTCTACCAAGCGGCGCCGTACCTCCACCAATTTTTCGATTAATTGGGTTTCCCGTTTTTCGTAAGCTGCGGCATCGGGAACCCGACTCACCACGACGCCAAGCAATTCTGTAATCGCATTGCCGATGGAGTTCTGGCTGATGGTAACAATCAGTTTGCCGGCGTCATTACGATAAATGAGTTGTTTAAACGCAGGTTGCCAGCGAATAGCGTTGGCGTATTTCGCATCAACAATGCAGTGGTCGCGTACTTTTTTAGCGGTTTTGAGAAAGTCATTGTTGAACAACAGGACGCTTTCTACTTCATCCGGAAAATAGGCATCAACCGGCATGGGGGCATTACGCGTGGAAACCTGCGAGAAAAAGGTGCGGTAGAAATCGATAAAGCCTTTTAAAACCGCATCGTATTCTTGCCAGAAGCGAACATCTTTGAGAGCGGCCGCCCCGCCCTGAACTTCCCAGCTGGGTAATCCTTGGGGGTAACCGGTGAGTTCGATGCGAGCGTCTGCCTCGCTGGCAGGTTTGAGAATTTTCAGATTCAGCGCCCGGTCAAAAAATTCGCGGTAAACATCGCGCATATAGGCTTGAAACAAGCTATGCTGGCCGCCGTCTGTGAGGTTGGGGTTTTTTGAGTCAGCCAGTTTGGCGTTGCGCAGTTCATCTTTGGGGAAAACAATGAAGTGGTTATGCAGCATACGAATGCTGGGCACCCCAGGGGAGGTGAGTGGCCAGGTAGCATCCAGGCTGGCTTCCCCGGCTAAAATCAGTGCATCATCCGGATTCGGGTAACACTCCAGCATGTAGTCGATGATAATCTGGTTCATCCTGTTCCAGGAGTGCAAAACGTTGGCTGGTACTTGCGTGCGACGTACCGGCCGTCCCAGGGGATTAAGAATGCATTGCGAAGTGTTGTAGATAATCGAGGTATCAAATTCGGTGCTGTGCCCCAGAGCTTTGCGGTACAGCAATAAATTTTCCGAATTGACTAACAGTCCATTGTTGTTTACAAGATCGTTAAGGTTTTCTGTGCTGTTAAAGAATTCGTTATGTTTCATTCCTTCGGGTATTTCAAGGGGAATGGCTCGAAAAGGAGTGACTATTTCGCGTGGACCGGATTGCATCTAGGGTTCCTCATGATGATGTTTTATGACTGTATGCGTAGTTAAATAAGGAAATAATCGAATGTTTTTTTAAGCGTATTTTTCTGACACTGATTAGTGCAAAGGTAAAATCGCAAAATGTAGCGCGAACAGATGGTGTACAGCCGATTTTATTTAAGTTTAACAGGTACCTATTTTGCGACATTTTGGTGAAGGCCGCCAATAAACTAATGTTAAGTGACTATAAGTTTGATGAATGTTACTACTTGATATCGCTCTCTTGTACGGGGGGATAGCGAGCAACATATGGTGATGTAAAGCAATTAAGTTTGTCGGCTATGGGGGAAACGAATATTGCTTCGAGACCCTGATGAGACAGTCTACCTTTGCAATAGTAGACCACCAATAAACAAAAACAGCGGCCTCAAGGCCGCCGTCGTCGTGAACAAAAAACTATTAAGATGCTTTGTGCCGTTTCACACCAATCAAGCCAAAAAGACCAGAACCTAATAGCCATGCAGTCGAAGGCGCCGCAACCGTATTGATGGATAAGTCGTCGACATAGCCGCTATTAGCCATACTCAGAAAATCTATTGATTTTGCCATTCCTGAGAGGCCTAGCGAAACGAATGACATTGGGAAGATATGTCCGTCCGGTCCTGTGTATGCAGTTTGGGGTAAAAATAGCGTGTCTATACGTTGGCCACCCCCATTAATTTCGGTGTAAATTGATATGGTGCTGTTACCATTGGGATTAGCATAGTAGAACGACAAATTATCAGTGAATCCTGATGCTACATTCATCCACGCACTGCCTTGCTGAAAACTCAATGCAGTATTTGGTGTTGGCTCCCCCCCAAAACGCGCACCCAAGACACCTTGGTTTAGGTATGCGTTTAGATATGTAATAGTGCCACCAGGAAATGTAACCCCATAGTTAGTTCCAGGACCGTTGCCGTTACCACCTATTCCACCATTGTAGAAATTCCTTGCATATTCAAAATCCCCAAGCCCTTCGAAAGTCATGGTTAATACGGTAGCACTGGCACCAGTGGCAGTTAACAGGGCAGCGACGGCGAGCAGAGTTTTAGTACTTTTCATCAATTGATCCAATTTTAAGTTAGTTGGTTATTGTTGTTAATATGCAGCTTATGTGAATCAAGCAATAATCGTACCATCATGTACAACATAATGATTTAATGACAGAATTTTATCTGTGCATTTGCTTGTCGCTTTGGAATGTAAAATTCATCGACAGAGTCACTTGGTTTCGTATAAGTGTTCGTAATGGAGAAAATTCTGGATGACCCATTTGTGGCACGCTAGAGACTGACAGTATCCGTTCGAATTGATAGATACCATGCTTAAGGCCCAGTGAAAGAAAATACCGCGCCTTTTAATTTTTAATCCTAAATCTTCGACAGACCTTTTTGTTTTAGACTAAAGGTTAAAATTTTATTGCCGTTTTCAGGATTAAGCGGGAGGTTTTACCCTGAACCAGGCGGCATACATCGCAGGCAGAAACAGCAACGTCAAAATAGTGGCAACCAGCAAGCCACCCATAATGGCAGAGGCCATGGGGCCGAAGAACACGCTGCGCGAAAGCGGGACCATCGCCAGAATCGCTGCCAGAGCCGTGAGCATGATCGGGCGAAAACGTCTGACAGCGGCCTCTATAATGGCATCCCAGGCAGACTGGCCTTCAAGAATATTGCGCTCTATCTGGTCAATCAGAATCACCGAGTTGCGCATTATCATGCCTGTCAGCGCGAGGGTGCCCAGCATGGCGACAAATCCAAATGGCCGGTTAAGCAGCAACAATGCCATAGCAACACCAATCAGACCTAGAGGGGCGGTGAGCAGCACCATGATGACACGCTGGAAGCTGTGCAACTGCATGATTAACAAGGTGATGACGGCTACCAGAAAAATCGGCATGCCGGCACTGATAGATTCGTTGGCTTTGGCGCTCTCTTCCATGGCACCGCCGGTTTCCAGCCGGTATCCCAGAGGTAATTTGGCACGGATGGCATCCATGCCGGGTTCCACCTGTGCCGAGACTTCCGGTGCCTGTATTTTGCTGTAGATGTCCGCTCGAACCGTGATAGTGGGGATTCGGTTGCGGTGCCAGATCAGCCCCTCTTCCATTCCATAGCGCAGGGTAGCGATTTGCGATAGTGGTACGGTACGGCCAGAGGCAGTTGGAATGTTCAGGTTGATAAGCTGGCTCAGGTGCTCTCGTTCCAGTGGTGCGCCTCGCAGTACGACTTCGATTAGCTGATCACGCTCCCGGTAGGTAGTGACCTGGCTGCCCTGTATCGCCGATTGCAGTAATTGTGAAATGCTTTGCTGGGTAACGCCCAGCGATTGCGCTTTAGCCGGGTCAATATCCAGGAAAATGGCTTTGGTACGTTCATCCCAATCCAGTTGCACATTCCTTAAATGAGGATTGTTGCGCATGACGGCAGCCATCTGCTGTGCAATTTCTCGTAAAGTAGAAAAATTTTCTCCGGAAACACGAAATTGCACAGGAAAACCAACAGGCGGTCCATTTTCCAGGCGCAATACCCTTCCGCGAATAGCGGCAAAAGGCGGGCTATCCAGGTAACTGATTAACTGGGTACGTAATCGTTCACGGGCTTCAATATTCTTTGTGGTGATGACAAACTGAGCGAAGTTGGCGGCGGGCAATTGCTGATCAAGGGGTAGATAAAATCGCGGGGCACCACTGCCAATGTAGGTGACGTAATTGACGATATCTCCCTGATGCTTTTTCAGTAATTGCTCCAGCTTGGTTACTTCCCCTTCGGTCGCGGGTAGCGAGCTGCCCTCTGCAAGTTTCAGGTCAACCAACAGTTCTAGCCGGGTTGCGTTCGGAAAAAACTGTTTTTGAACGAACTGAAAGCTGTATACAGCGAGCATGAAAGTAAGCAATGTAAGTAAAATGACTGTTTTGCGCTTTCTGACACACCAGGTGACTAATACGCGAAATCGTTTGTAGAAGCGCTCACTTTGTTTGTGTTGCCATGCACCGATCCTGTGCAATCTTTGCGAGATAAAGTCAAAACGACCTGGCCCGGACGGAGTCTTGTGGGGATCGGGCAACAGTTTATAGCCCAGGAAGGGAATTACCACTACGGCGGCAATCCAGGACAATAAAAGTGCAATGGTCACCACTTGAAATAATGAAATAGTGTATTCGCCAACGGTAGACTGAGCGGTGGAAATAGGCAGAAATCCGGCTGCTGTAATGAGCGTTCCTGTGAGCATAGGCAAAGCGGTTGTAGTAAAGGTGAAACTCGCTGCCTTGACGCGATCGAAGCCCTGCTCCATTTTAACGGACATCATTTCCACTGCAATGATTGCATCGTCCACCAGTAAGCCCAGAGCCAATATTAACGCGCCAAGTGATATTTTGTGCAGGCCCACGTTAAACAAACTCATGAAAAAGAATGTGGCCGCCAGCACCAGCGGAATGGACAACGCAACCACCGTCCCAGCGCGCAACCCCAGGCTGATAAAGCTGACGGCAAGTACAATGATGACGGCTTCTATCACTGAGCTTTGGAATTCAGCAATGGATTTGCGCACAGCCTGCGGTTGGTCGTTGACGCGATGAAGCGAGAGTCCGATGGGCAAATGGGATTCGATGCGATCAATGGAGCTGTTAAGGTGTTTGCCAAGGGCAATAATATCGCCCCCTTTTTTCATGGAAACACCAATGCCAATAGCGGGAGTGCCTTCAAAATGCATACTCGGTTGGGCTGGATCAGCGTACCCTCGTTTCACTTCGGCAATATCTTTTAACAATACGGTTCGCTTGCCCACGCGAATAGGTAGCTCACGGACTTCCGCTATAGTCTGAAAGCGTCCTGAAGGCCGCAGGTAAATACGATCGGCAATGGTTTCAAAGCTGCCCGCTGGTGCCATCGCATTCCAGGTTTGCAGGGACTTTACGACTTCTTGCGCATCAAACCCCAGATTGGCGAGTTTCTGATTAGACAGTTCCACATAGATTTTTTCGTCCTGCACGCCGATGATAGTCACTTTGGCGACACCGGGCACCCGCAATAACTCTTTGCGCAAATCGTCGGCAGTATCCCGCAGTTGAGCCAGGTTAAAGCCATCCCCTGTCAGGGCAAATACATTCCCGTAAGTTTCACCAAATTCATCATTAAAATAAGGGCCCTGTACACCTTGTGGCAGCGTGTACTGAATATCCTGCACACGTTTTCTTACCTGATAAAACATTTCCGGCATTTCGTCGCCGCGGGTGGCATCCTGAGCGCTGACAATGATTTTTGTTTCGCCAGGGCGAGAAAAACTTTTAACTACGTCGATGTGCGGCGACTCCAGCAATACTTTCTCGATGCGGTCTGCCACAAGCTTTTCCATTTCCTGTGCGGTAGCACCGGGCCAGTAAGCCTGAATCAGCATCACCTTGAATGTAAAAGGCGGGTCTTCTGATTGCCCCAGCTTGTTGTAGCCAATGATGCCCAGTGCCGTAAATAACAACATCAGATAGAGTACAAAAGTGCGATGGCCTAGCGCCCATTCAGAAAGGTTGAAACGATTCACGTGTTGCCCTCAGCAGTATTCGGCGCAGGACCATCATAAGGGACAGGTCGGATTTTTTGGCCAGGCTGAAGTTTGTGCGCGCCTGCAGCAATGACCTGCGTGCCGACAGGCAACTGACCGCGCACCAGCAAGCCGTTTTCCTGATATTGCACCACCTGGACAGGCGTAGCATTGATTTGTTGTTGACCATTCACCACCCAGACCATGGCTTGTTTGCCCTGCTGAAACAAAGCGCCGGCGGGTAAGGCCACAGTAGATAATGCATTGGCCGGATTGGCGAAGGCGACAGTTGCCGTCATGCCTAGCCGGACAGCTTCATCCGCCTGCTTTATCGTGACTTTGAGTAAATAAGTACGGTTTTCATCGGCAGCCGGGGCTATCTCACGCACATTCCCGTCATATATTTTTTGTGCAGCAGCCCACAGCCGCACCTTGACGTTCATACCGGGTTTAAATTGCTGGGATTGCGCTTCTCCTACACGGATATGCACTTCTTTCTCACCCGCATAAGCGATGCGAACCAAGGGCTGTCCAGCGCTTACTACCTGGCCCGCTTCAAAATTCACGCTTGTTACCACTCCGGCAGCATCGGCTTTGAGCGTAGTGTAGTTCAGCTGGTTTTCAGAAATATTAAGCTGCGCACGGCTAGCGGACAGCCGGGCACGGGCAGTTTTATCAGCATTGATGCGGGCATCCAGAGTTGCCTGGCTTAAAAATTTTTGCTCTACCAGTTTTTGTGCGCGGGCCAGTTCGGCTGCAGCTGTGTTTACCTCTGATTCTGCTGCCGCGAGCTGTGCGTGTGCGCCCGTTGTGGCCAGTTGCGCATCCTGAGGGTCTAACTTGCCCAGTACCTGCCCTGGTTTTACCTCGCTGCTCAGTTCGACTAGCCGCGCTGTCACTTTTCCGCCAACACGAAAACCAAGCTCCGCTTCATGGCGTGCGTGAATCTCTCCGGAATAAATCTCGGCTTGCGCGGTGCTGGTTTGCATTACAGTATAAACCAGCGCAGGACGTGTCTGTTCAGCTTCTTCAGCGGGTTTGGTGCAGCCAGTCAGGATAAGCAAAGTGAGGAGAACAATAGAAGTGGCGTGCATGGTTGTCTGTCTCGATGGAAATAATAATTCAGCCCGTGCAAAACGCGCAGGGGAATAGTTATGCGTATGGTTTGAACTCGGGCTCCACTATAAAAAGCGTCAGGAGCTAGTTATATGGTGTTTTATCTGCTTTTTGCCCCTGTTTAAACTATAGATCACAGGATTCTTCATTATAAATCTGGACGCGCTATACAAATCCTTGCGCTGTATTGTACTGCCACTTTACGCATCCGTCAGAAACGTTATTGTCGTTTCGGCTGTCAATTTATCAATATCAAACTGTACTTCGCAGTATTCAGTAATTTCATCGATGGGAGTGGGGTCGTCCGCACAACTGCAACCGGCGATAATGCCTGTATAAAAAATGCCGGTTTTTGCACGAATAAAACCCGCCTCTTCAGTGACGCTGATGATAATCGCGCTGTGGCTACCATCGCAGCTATAACTGCTTTGTGATAAACCCTGTTGCAAGGGTAGAAATTTAGCATCTATTTGCTTGATTTCTTCCTTTAAAGTTTCCTTAAAAGCAGGGGTTCCCCATGCTGATAATGCTTTAGTGAGTTGAATCATTGGCTGTCTTCTAATCCAGATTAAAAGTTAAGCTGCCTCTGTTTTTTGACACTGGTTTTCACATACATGCTGTCTGCGTATCGGTCAGGGAGTAAAACCTGCACGTCATGTAGAAGCTTGTCCTGTTATTCTTTTGCTCAGTGGCGTCTTATAAGGGTCAGGCAGCTTTGAACTGAATTTTTGTGACATCACGAAGATCGATCGTCCGTTTCGCTTGCCATAAGTCATGGCTATCTTGCATAGCCAACCAACTTTCGGGTGAACGACCCAGTGCCTTAGAAAGGCGCAGCGCCATCTCGGGGCTGATTCCGCTAGATCCTTTGAGAATACGATTCAGCGTAGAAGGCGCCACACCCAATTTGGCTGATAGTTCGCGACCACTAAGCTCATTGGGTACCAGGTAAACTTCTTGAATAAATTCACCGGGGTGTGGAGGGTTGTGCATAGTCATTAGTGATAATCCTCATAATCCAGAACATGGGCATTCCCATTTTCAAATTCAAACGTTAACCGCCAATTTCCATTTCCCCAGATAGACCAACGTGTTGGATTGCACCCCTTTAGCTGGTGAAGCCGAAAGCCCGGGATTTCCATGTCGTCAATTTTCTGGGCTGAGTTTAAAGCAGCCAACTGCATTCTTAAGCGATTAGCATGCGCCGGTTGCACTCCCGCCAAGCTGCCAGAGTCGTGGAATTTCCGCAGCCCCTTGTGCCGAAAAGAAATAATCATGTGATTATTGTAGCGTATTGCGCATCGCGCAACAAGTGCTTAACAAAGTAGTACCTAACGAAGCAGAAAAAGCGCTACGTGGACGGATGAATCGAGATATGCCGGTCCGACTGTCAAACACCAAGATGGAAAAATCATGACTATTATCACCGTAGGGATCGATCTTGCCAAGACTGTATTTGCCGTGCACGGCGTGGATGAAAGCGGCAAAGCGGCACTGGTCAAACCCAAAGTAGCCCGAGACCAGTTATTGCCGCTGATAGCCAATCTGCCACCGTGCCTGATCGGCATGGAAGCCTGTTCAGGTGCGCACCACTGGGTGCGACTATTCCGCCAACGCGGCCATACCGTCAAACTCATGGCCCCGCATCATGTCAACCCGTACCGCATGGGCGGCAAACGAGGCAAGAACGACGCAGCGGATGCAGCCGCCATCAGCGAAGCCGTCACCCGGCCCAAGATGCGTTTTGTCCCCATCAAAGAAGCACACCAGCAAATCAGTCTGCACCGCACACGGTAAGGTTTCATCGAAGAACGTACCGCAACCTATAACCGATTACGCGGCCTGATCGCCGAATGAAAACATCCGGTGCAATGCGCTTCGCGCAACAAGCGTCTAACGAAGTTGCCGAATAAGCCCTGCGCGGATGGTCGAAACGAGATATGTCGAGTTTGCCCCCATTTTTATTTAAGCCCGATGCGCATTCGACTCGTACGTTAGTTAATAATTACCATCTCTCTGTGTCTGACCAACAACCATGAGTGAAACACAAACCCGAAAGCCGATTCGCTTAGCGTTGTCCTCGGTCAAGCTTTGCTTATAAACTACACGAATGATCTCGTTATCAACGTAATGTAATAGCGCAATTGGGTTTGAGTGCATAATTTTGTACATTGGCACGACATTTTGTTTGTCTTTCCAAGCGATCTGCGCAAGAGACTGACCCACTTCTTCACAAAAGAAATTAACGATTGCAGTGGTGTCGTAGGGGGTGCCAGCAGCTTTGGATTGGCTCGAAAACAACAAAATGAAACTATAGAGCGTAGCCATTTGTAACGTTTTAATCATTTATTTCTCCTAATCTGTCCAATGGATCGAGTCGCAAAATATTTAAGCTTAGCGGGCGAGTTAGAGGTGGCCCGTTACAATAAATATTTAGTCCTCTGCATTACGATAGATCTTCAGTGCGCGAAGTACGTCAAGAGACTCACTTAGCGCAGAGAGTGATTTCGACGCGGCGTCAGATTGCTTTGCATATGCCTCAGCGTTCTTCTTGATCTCTCTCAATGCGCTTCGAAGCTCAATGAGCTCTTCGAGGAAGCGAACTTCCACTTCTGTCGTTACGAATTCGTGATAACAAACTAAACATCTCCTACCACGCTGGAAGAAAGCGATATCAGGATACTTAGCGAACAGTTGTCGTTGATCTCGGTCACCTGAATCACCAGTAACCGCTACGGGTGACAAATCTTGCAAGTAGTGAAGTCAAGGCATGCCGTGCACCAAACATCTGTTCCTCCTTTTGCAATTCGCACTTTGGTCTCCTGTTGTTAGGATATGGAGTTTGAAATATCAAAGTTACCCTAATGCGCCTGCTCCCAATTTGGCCCTACGCCCACCTCTGCCAACAAAGGTACATCCAACTTGGCTACCTCACACATCAACCTTGGTAGTTCCCGCTTGATTTCTTCCAGTTCAGCATCCGGTACTTCCAGCACCAGTTCATCGTGTACTTGCATGATGATCATGGATCGCTTGTGGTGGTGTTCCAGCCAGCCTTGTACGGCGATCATGGCCAGTTTGATGAGGTCGGCAGCGGTGCCTTGCATCGGGGCATTGATGGCGGCGCGTTCTGCAGCCTGGCGGCGCGGGCCGTTTTTGCCGCTGATTTCCGGTAGCCATAGGCGTCGGCCGAATACGGTTTCCACATAGCCTTTGCTTTGGGCTTCTTCACGGGTGCGCTGCATGTAATTGGCTACACCGGGGTAGCGGGCGAAGTAGCGGTCGATATAAGCTTGTGCGGCGGACCGCTCCAGGCCGAGCTGACCGGCCAGGCCAAAGGCAGACATACCGTAAATCAGGCCGAAGTTGATCACTTTGGCGTAGCGCCGTTGTTCTGAAGACACTTCTTCTGGTGTGATGCCGAAGATTTCTGCCGCTGTAGCGCGGTGCACGTCCTGGCCTTCCGCGAAGGCTTTTAGCAAGCTGGCATCCTGGGAGATGTGTGCCATGATGCGTAGCTCGATCTGGGAGTAATCGGCAGATACAATATGGCTGCCTGCAGGGGCGATAAACGCTTCGCGGATGCGGCGGCCTTCTGCGCTACGCACGGGGATGTTTTGCAGATTGGGCTCTGAGCTGGCCAGCCGGCCGGTGATGGCGACTGCCTGGCTGTAGTTGGTATGTACGCGCCCGGTTGCCGGATTCACCATGCGGGGCAGCTTGTCCGTATAGGTGGATTTCAG
>JAYVLG010000203.1:0-5757 GCA_043759595.1 Sulfurirhabdus sp.
ACTGCATTCCACATTGGGCAATTTGCCACCGCTGGCTTACGAAATTGAAATGGCAGCAAAAGAACCTATTGAAGTGTCCGAAAATACTTGACCACTACACCTGTCAGAGGATGGGAAGTTTTGAAGGCTTCCTATGGCGTAGATGAGATAGCACTTGAAGTTTGTTTGCATCATCATGAGAAAGTAGATGGCAGCGGCTACCCGGATAAATTGTCGGGCAATGATTTGTTGCTTTTTGCGCGGATGGGGGCCGTGTGCGATGTGTATGATGCCATTACCTCTAACCGTTGTTATAAGGCAGGTTGGGCACCTGCGGAGGCCCTGCGTAAAATGGCAGAATGGCAAGGTCATTTTGATCCGGTGGTGTTTCAGTCTTTCGTCAAAACGGTGGGAATCTACCCAACAGGCACCTTGCTTAAGCTGCGTTCCGGAAGATTGGGCGTGGTAACTGATCAAAGTGAAAACAGCCTTTTGAAGCCGTTTGTTAAAATCTTCTTTTCTACACGGTCGCAGGCGCCTATTGCGATGGAAATTCTGGATATGTCGCGTTCCCAAGATGCCATTGAGTGCGTAGAAGACCCAGCCAAATGGGGGCTTGATCTTAAGAAAATAACAGGTATTTGACAGGGAAAGAGAGCGGATTCACTTTTCACGAATATCTGGTATACGCGTTAGACTGTTTTCCCAATCCGGGTTTGGGTCGCCATGCCCAATTTTTTTAATTCTACCCACTTCATTTTCATACCATCCGATATCATGCTGGTTTGGATGGGCTTCATACGCCCACCATGCACCATCTTCATCTTGAGCAATCCAGTTGGCCCATTCTGGCATGACTGGACAAATATCTTGTAATTCAAGCATGTTAAGTTCTCGATTCATGAATACAGTTATTGTTACTCGTAAATTTTTTCTTTTACCACAAGCGCAGTGGGTTTGGTTAGAATGAATACTTACTGTTGGGGAGAGAGCGATGCGCTGGCGTGACTTAAGGCAAAGTGAAAATGTAGAAGATGAACGCGGTACCAGCCCTGGTCGAGGTAGAGGGGGGCTGAAATTAGGTGCAGGAAGCCTGATCGCTGTCGTAGTGGTGAGTTTTCTATTAGGCAAGAACCCTCTTGAAGTGCTGAGTATGCTTCAGCCACAAGATGTTCCCTCAGTTTCATCTCAACAACGACAAGTTCCGGCGGGAGCAGTTGACGAAGGGAAGCAGTTTGTATCTGCAATACTTGGTGATACAGAAGATACATGGGGAAATTTGTTTAAACAGATGGGAGGGCAATATCAACGACCCAAGCTGGTTTTGTTTCGTGATGCGGTGAGCTCAGCATGTGGTCAAGGTAGTGCGTCAATGGGGCCGTTTTACTGTTCTGGCGACTCACAAGTGTATCTGGATCTCAGTTTTTTTGACGAGTTGCATAATCGTTTCGGTGCGCCAGGGGATTTTGCGCAGGCTTATGTGATCGCACATGAAATTGGTCATCATGTCCAAAACTTGATGGGGATTTCAGAAAAGGTTGCGCAAAAACGTGCGCAACTAGGTGAAGCTGGAAGCAATGCGCTTTCTGTGCGACAGGAGCTTCAGGCTGATTGTTTTGCCGGAGTCTGGGGATACTATGCAGCAAAACGAAACTTGCTGGAAACGGGGGATGTAGAAGAAGGGATTAAAGCCGCTACGGCCATTGGCGACGATCGACTGCAGAAACAGGCACGCGGATATGTGACACCAGAATCTTTTACCCATGGTTCGTCGGCGCAACGTGTTAAATGGTTTCGAACTGGCCTTGAAAGTGGGGATATAAAGCAATGCAATACTTTTGCAGTTGCGAAACTGTGATGTTGTGGCTAGGAGCCTGTCGGACTTAAATGAAATTGGCTGCAAATTCATCTGGCCGGTGCATATTTCGCCGCTTTTTTGGGCAATAGAATGACTATTGCCCTACAAAATCGTCAAAACCTGCCCTCGCCCAGCTAAATTTTTCGAGCATCTGCTTCGCGGCTTGCCTGCTAAAAGCACTGCGCTGCGATTATTCAAGTCAGACAGGCTCCTAGGTATCGAATATTCAGTTCAAATAATGCCTTAGGGGAGGGGCAATAATGAGAAATATATTATTTTATCTGGTGGTTTTGTTGTTTTTGAGTGGATTCAAAACGGCAAGTACGGCTGAAGAGTGGGTAACGATTTCCACAAACTCCCCCAACATTACTTTTTCAGTAGATAAGGGTGATATAAAGCAGACTGGAGAAGTTGTTGAATTTTGGGAAAAACTTCAATACAAGGAGCCGGAGATCATTGATCAGGCTTCCGGAAAAAAAATAAAAGAGAAAAAAGTCCGGCGAATGATCAACTGCAAGGAGCGAACGCAAGGCTACAACTATGGCATAACTTATGCCGAGAACGGGCGTTTTATCACCTCTATTTCGCTGGAATCATCGCAGATTAAAATGGACACAATTCCTCCCGGCACCATTGCCGAGGAGGAATTCGCGATAGTTTGTCCAAAAGAAGCTATTTCAGGAAAAAAAGCCCTGATTACCCTACCGCCTTCAATATCAGAGGAACGTGCGCCGGGGGTAAATTGAGAGTAAGAGCAAACTTGTGCCCCTCAGGAGACATTTTACGCCAGGTTTTTTGAATGATATCAATCCACTTTGCTTCATCATAATGGCTGTATTTTTTAACAAAATCATCCATGTAATATTCCAGAAAAACCAGGTCAACTACGTCTTCCAGTAACTGTGTTTCCGGATTGCGCTTCAGGCCTTCCTTGCGCAGCAAAGATTGCACACGAGTAATTATCTCGTCATCATACCCCGCTTCGCGCATGATATTGCCAGCTGTTTCAGCATGAAATTTTTGCAGATCGGTACGCCATTTTTTGTATCCTTCCGGTGTGGCAGGATAATCGGTACGCGCACTTTTCCAGCGCTGGATATGCTGGCAACGGACAGCAAGCTGAACCGCTTCAGAAGCATCAGGTGCAAATCGTTTCAACATGGCGCTCATACGTTGCGCGTAAAGCAGTTCTTTTGGGTGTTCTGCGCCTTCGGAAATTTCTTTGTTGGGATCTTCTGCATTGGCAGCGTCGAAGCCGGCAATCGCCTTGGCGAAGCGTTCAGTGGTGTTCGTAGTCAAAACAGCTCTCCTTGGTTCTTTAAATCAATGTCCGACTATTTTACATGGTTTTAACTAAAACGTTTACGAACATCAAAATAGTGCCTGATTACCACTCATCCTCAGGCAGATAAACGGGTGATATGTTTGTAGTGCATCTTTAACAAATCGTTAGCGTGTTTATCAATCGGTTCAGGAAACTTTGTACATTAACCCCAGAGACGTGGAGGTGTAGAGTTGATGTGTCATATAATCAATATGTGATGTTTTGTTATCTGTAGAGACTGTTTACTTTTACAATGCAATTCATTGTATTTCTACGCGCCTCCGCGGTTAAAGCTGTGTTTTCTGGACGTGCAGAAATTATAAAATTGGTGGGAACTACCAAGGTAGCTGAGCATTTTTGCTAATCAGGAAATAGTAAACTGAGTCAGCTTTGTGGAGCGTGGGAAGAGCGCTTGGATGTTGCGCTAACTGGCTGTATTTTTTATATTGTTCTTTCTTTCGTTGGCAAGTTCAGTACGAAACTGATTGAGTTTGGATTGAAATTCTGTTGCATCGCCATAGTCAAGAAACTGCGCGTAGCGAGAGTGTGAGTGCAATAATTTACTAGCATGTTTGATTGGGCAAAAATACTGTTCGGTACGCGCGATAATTTCACCTGCATAGGCAATGAAACCATTGGCATAGGAGCAATACAGGCAATGGAATTTTTCAATTGCATTCAGATACGACAGATGCTGATGATCAAAAACAATGAATTGTGAGCGCCTGACCTTCGAGATTTTGTAAATGGGAAAACAAGTCAGTTGATAAACTGTGACTGTGATATCAAGAAAAACCAGCGGGACAATCAAGCCGTAGATGATGGGCGCGGTGAGATAGTTCAAGGGTGGAACGGTTAAGAACCAGCGAAAAGTACCTAATTTTAAACGTTGATGGGCTTCTTTGATAGCGCGTTCAAATTTGACGCGTTTGCCTTCAATGCGGTAAAGCATTTTGTCTTCCTGCTCAATAAACGCAGCTCTGAGTTCATCTTCAAGTGTCGATATTTGATTGAGAATATATCTAATGTGTTCATTCATAGTGCTCCAGTGCCGGTTTTAACCGGAATATGTTTTATCCAAACTTTTCAAATGATGTGGAAATGGCGAATCGGCATAGCAAGCTTTGCCAAAAAATGTTGCTCTTTCTGAGAGTTTAAGCCGAAACTGTTAGAAGAAGCGTATTTGTGCTTGATATACTTTCAAAATAAGTAGGGTTTTGCGAGCGGAAGTTTTTCAGAATGATTTCTGTAAAAAAGGGTGTGCAAATGCAAATGAAAACTACAGATGATGTGCCGGACAAATACAGAGGGGCTTGGCAGCAACTTCCATCGGGGGATGAAACAGAAGAAGGTGCCCGTTCATTCTGGTTGCAGACTAAGCGGTTGCATGCAAGTATTCTGGTTCCTCCCGGACGGCCAGATTTCTCCAGAAAAACATCCTTGTCAGAAATGAATCAGGAAGAGCTGATGAGGCTGGCAAGCCAGAAAGCCATAGCGGGTGCCTGCATTGTGGGAGAGGGTTCACTGCATCGTCGGCGGCAGATTGACTATCAGTCCTCACGGGGTAAGGCTAACGAAAGGGTAATGCGTTTCGAAGGTGAAAATTTGTGGGAAGGATCGTCCAACAGCACTGAGCATCTGGTATGGAGAAAAATCAGTGAACCCGGTGCTGAATCCATTGCCCTCAGGTTCCAGGATGAAGGTGATATCACAGACATTTCCGGGCAGCGTAAAGGATTGTTGTTGGTGGTGGGCGATTATTTTATGTATGTCCGTGATCGCGGTTATTTTGTGCCTCAATCCGAGTCACTAAGTACCCTGATTGAGTGCAGGGAATATGGTCTCAAGCAAATTGCGGAGCTGCTGGATTTTGAAGTGTCATTCGGGGTGCGGCGCTCAGGAGAGATGCCTTGGCAAATCAAACTTTCTACTTTGCCATTCAGGGAAGGTAAGCCATTAATGACAGAGAGCGGGTTTGAAGCGCTTTCAAAAGACGGCGGCGCTCTTTTGAAAATGAATAGAGGCGGGAAAATTGTGTTGCGGCGCTGGTCTGTGGATGACTGGAGCACTTCAGTGGGTTAGGGTAAGCGTCAATCAAAATTTCGTTCACTCGTACTGCCAATAATTGATAGTAGTTCAGGTGTCTGATAGATAGTGCTAGAGGTCAATTTTTGAAACGGTACGGCTCAGTTAGTCTGGAGGGTCGATTTTGTATACACCAGAATCTACTGGGGAGAAAAATCAGTAGCAAAAACGGCAACCCGTAGGTCGCCGTCAATATGATTTAGTAAAGCAGTTAAATCGCTTTGCGTTTACGAGTAACCCCAATCAAACCAAGTAGGCCCGAGCCCAGTAGCCACGCAGCGGCCGGCACCGGGACCGGTTGAACCGTACCGGTTAAATGTAAATAATATTGAACACCAGTTATACCGCCATTAGCTGCCGTAGCAGAATAGTCTAACGTATAGTCATGTCCATAAATACCATCCCAAGTAAGCTTGTAGTGGTCAAGTATTTTCGGACACTTCAATAGGTTCTTTTGCTGCCATTTCAATTTCGTAAGCCAGCGGTGGCAAATTGCCCAATGTGGAATGCA
>JAYVLG010000204.1:0-72081 GCA_043759595.1 Sulfurirhabdus sp.
TTGATCGCGCCAGTAGCGATGGAAGAAGGTCTGCGTTTCGCGATTCGCGAAGGTGGTCGTACCGTCGGTGCAGGTGTTGTTGCTAAAGTAATCGAGTAATTTATATTATCAATATGCGGAGGGTATTTTATCCTCCGCTTCGCTCTTTGGAAAAATAATGCAAAGTCAAAAAATTCGTATCCGCCTGAAAGCATTTGATTATCGTTTGATTGATCAGTCTGCTTTGGAAATTGTTGAAACTGCCAAGCGAACAGGTGCTGTTGTTAAGGGGCCTATCCCTATGCCTACGCGTATTGAACGCTTTGATATTTTGCGCTCACCTCACGTCAATAAAGCATCACGTGATCAATTTGAGATTCGTACACATTTGCGTATGTTGGATATTATTGATCCAACAGATAAAACTGTTGATGCGTTGATGAAGCTTGATCTGCCAGCTGGTGTGGATGTGGAAATCAAACTGTAATTTAGTGTTATTTGCGATAACTGATAAAGCTGTGTATAATGCACGGCTTTTCACGGTTATCGTGAAAGTTACAAATTTATAAGTCGGTCAATTGTAATCGACGCCTTTAAAAGGGAATAATTATGTCGTTAGGACTTGTCGGTCGAAAGATTGGCATGACTCGTGTATTTACAGATGATGGTGCTTCCATCCCTGTAACAGTACTCGACATGTCAAATAATCGCGTAACTCAAATCAAAACATCTGAAAATGATGGTTATTCGGCTGTGCAGTTGGCTTTTGGTAGTCGACGCGTAAGCCGTGTGGCAAAACCTCAAGCTGGGCACTTTGCGAAGGCTGGTGTAGAAGCTGGTCGTGGTTTAAAAGAATTCCGTCTCGATGCAAAAGATGTAGGCGAATTACAAGCTGGAAGTGCAGTAAGCGTCGATGTTTTTCAAGTTGGACAAATAGTTGATGTGACGGGAACTACCCAGGGTAAGGGTTTTACCGGCGCAATTAAACGTCACCATTTCAGTTCTAACCGTGCAAGTCACGGTAACTCTGTATCGCATAATTCTGCTGGTTCAATTGGTCAAGCTCAAGATCCTGGTCGTGTTTTTCCGGGTAAGCGTATGGCTGGCCATTACGGTAATGTTCAGCGTACAGTGCAAAATTTAGAAATTGTGCGTATTGATACTGAGCGCCAATTGCTGCTGATTAAAGGTGCTATCCCAGGATCTAAGGGTGGTGATGTAATTGTACGCCCTGGTATCAAGGTAGGTGCATAATGGATCTAAAGCTGATTAATGATAAAGGTGAGTCTACCGCAACTGTAGCAACTTCGGATGAGTTGTTCGCTCGAGATTATAACGAAGCGCTGATTCATCAAGTTGTTGTTGCTTATCAGGCAAACGCCCGTAGTGGAAATCGTGCGCAGAAGGGTCGGTCTGAAGTAGCGAAGAGTACACGTAAACCTTGGCGTCAGAAGGGGACGGGGCGTGCCAGAGCGGGTATGGCATCTAGCCCATTGTGGAGAGGGGGTGGTAAGACTTTCCCAAGTAGTCCTGACGAAAATTTCAGTCATAAAGTTAACCGTAAAATGTACCGCGCTGGCGTGGCTTCAATACTTTCTCAGTTGGCCCGCGAAGGACGTTTGTCTGTGGTTGAAGACTTTAAGGTTGATCTGCCAAAGACAAAATTGCTTGAAAAGAAAATCAAGGGTATGGGGATGGATGATGTGATGATCATCACAGATAGCTTTGATGAAAACTTGTATTTGTCTTCACGCAATCTACACAACGTACTTATTGTTGAAGCCAAGCATGCTGATCCTGTAAGTTTGGTGCGTTTTAGTAACGTTATCGTTACGCGTAATGCCGTTAAGCTGATTGAGGAGATTTTGCTATGAATTCAGTTCAGGTAACTCAGGAGCGTTTGATGCAAGTGTTGCTTGCTCCGCAAATCTCTGAAAAAGCAACTTATATAGCAGATAAGAACGAACAGGTTATTTTTCGTGTAGTTCCTGATGCAACTAAGCCTGAAATTAAAGCGGCAGTTGAGCTGTTGTTCAAGGTTGAAGTGGATAATGTTCAGGTTGCTAATGTTAAAGGCAAATCCAAGCGCTCAGGTAAGTTCACTGGCAAGCGTAAAGACTGGAAAAAGGCTTACGTATGTCTTAAGCCTGGTCAGGAAATCAGCTTTGTTGCTGGCGAGTAGGGGATAAAAAATGGCTATTGTTAAATTAAAACCGACCTCACCAGGTCGACGCGCCCAAGTAAAAGTTGTAACTCCCGGTTTGCATAAAGGTAAGCCGCACGCTCCCTTGCTTGAAAGTCAATCAAAACATGCTGGTCGTAATCATAATGGTCGAATTACCGTTCGTCACCAAGGCGGTGGTCATAAACAGCATTATAGGCTTGTGGATTTCAAACGGAACAAAGACGGTGTCGTTGCAAAAGTAGAGCGGATTGAATACGATCCAAACAGAACTGCAAATTTGGCTCTGCTTTGTTATTTGGATGGTGAACGTCGTTATATTATTGCTCCGCGTGGTGTTTCTGCTGGTATGCAGCTTGTATCAGGTTCAGATGCGCCTATCAAGGTTGGTAATGCGTTACCTTTGCGTAATATCCCGGTCGGCTCGACGATACATTGCGTCGAAATGCAGCCAGGCAAAGGTGCGCAGATTTCACGTTCTGCTGGTACATCTGTGCAATTGCTGGCTAGGGATAGCAGCTATGCGCAACTTCGCTTACGGTCAGGTGAGATTCGTAAGGTGCATGTTGATTGCCGGGCGACCATTGGTGAAGTCGGAAATGAAGAGCATTTTCTGCGTTCAATTGGTAAAGCTGGTGCTGTTAGGTGGCGCGGTGTGCGTCCAACAGTTCGGGGTGTTGTTATGAACCCTGTTGATCATCCGCACGGTGGTGGTGAAGGTAAGACGGCTGCCGGTCGTGATCCTGTTAGTCCGTGGGGTACAAAGACTAAGGGTTACCGTACTCGTCGCAATAAACGTACTACCGGCATGATCGTCCGCCGTCGTAGCGCATAAGGAGTAAGAGATAATGGCTCGTTCAATTAAAAAAGGTCCATTTGTTGATGCGCACTTACTCAAGAAAATTGAGACTGTTCGTGCAACAAATGATAAGCGTCCCGTGAAAACATGGTCGCGTCGTTCTACGGTTTTGCCTGATTTTGTCGGCTTGACTATCGCTGTACATAATGGGAAGCAGCATATCCCGGTTTTTGTTTCGGAAAACATGGTTGGTCACAAGTTAGGTGAGTTTTCCTTGACGAGAACCTTTAAGGGTCATGCTGCAGATAAAAAAGCGAAGAGATAGGGGCTGATGATGAGAGTTTCTGCTATATTACGCGGCACAAGGTTGTCAGCTCAAAAAGGTCGTTTGGTTGCGGATCAGGTTCGCGGTTTACCAGTTGATCGTGCGCTGAATATTTTGGCATTTAGCCCTAAAAAAGGTGCTGCCATAATCAAGAAAGTGCTCGAATCTGCGATAGCAAATGCTGAGCATAATGAGGGTGCAGATATTGATGAACTTAAGGTTCAAACAATTCTAGTGGATGAAGGATCTTCCCTCAAACGCTTTACTGCTCGAGCCAAAGGGCGTGGTAATCGAATTCTTAAACCCACGTGCCACATAACCGTGACTGTCGGCGATTAAAGGAAAGAAAATGGGACAAAAGATTCATCCAATAGGTTTTCGCCTGAGTGTTCTGAAAAACTGGTCTTCTAAATGGTATGCAAGCAGCAAAAACTTTGCAACCATGTTGAATGAAGATATCAAAGTTCGTTCATTTCTTAAGGCTAAATTATCGCATGCTTCAGTAGGGAAGATAGTAATTGAACGTCCTGCAAAAAATGCAAGGATAACTATTTATAGTGCAAGGCCGGGTGTTGTAATTGGTAAAAAAGGTGAAGATATTGAATCACTGAAAACACAATTGCAAAAAATGCTAGGTGTGCCAGTCCATCTTAATATTGAAGAAATTCGCAAACCTGAAATTGATGCGCAATTGATTGCTGAAAGTATAGCTACTCAGTTGGAAAAACGTATTATGTTTCGACGCGCGATGAAACGCGCTATGCAAAACGCAATGCGTTTAGGTGCGCAGGGAATCAAAATTCAAAGTTCAGGTCGTCTGAATGGAATTGAGATTGCTAGAAGAGAATGGTATAGAGAAGGGCGTGTTCCACTGCAGACCTTACGTGCAGACCTGGATTATGGTTTTGCTGAAGCAAAAACCACTTATGGCATTATTGGTGTGAAAGTTTGGGTGTTCAAGGGTGTTGTTTTAGGTAAAGGTGAATTACCAGTAGCGCCGGCTGTTGAACCAGAAAGAAAACCTCGGAAGTCAGGAGCTAAACATGCTACAGCCAGCTAGAAGAAAATATCGTAAAGAGCATAAGGGCCGTAACACTGGTGTTGCGACTCGCGGTGCAAAAGTAAGTTTTGGTGAGTTTGGACTTAAAGCGGTGGGTCGTGGACGTTTAACAGCGCGTCAAATTGAGGCTGCACGTAGAGCAATGACACGTCATATTAAACGGGGCGGCAGAATTTGGATCCGTATTTTCCCTGATAAGCCAATTTCACAGAAACCAGCTGAAGTGCGAATGGGTAATGGTAAAGGTAATCCTGAATACTATGTTGCTGAAATTCAACCCGGTAAAGTGTTGTACGAAATGGACGGTGTTGATGAAGCGCTTGCCCGCGAGGCTTTTCGCCTGGGTGCAGCAAAGCTGCCAATTCAAACGACCTTTGTTGTTCGTCAGGTAGGAAGTTAAAAATATGAAAGCTGCTGAATTTAGAAGTAAGTCGGTAGAAGACTTAAATAAAGAGTTGGTTGAATTGCTTAAAGCTCAATTTGGATTGCGTATGCAGTTTGCTACACAACAATTGAGTAAATCCAGTGAATTGCGTAATGTACGCAAAGACATAGCGCGTGTACGTACCATTCTTACTGAAAAGGCGAAAATAGCATGAATGAGGAAGTTAAAGTCAAGCGTACGCTAACAGGCAAAGTGGTTAGCGATAAGATGGATAAAACTGTTACTGTGTTGGTGGAGCGTAAAGTAAAGCATCCATTGCTTGGTAAGGTTATTCGTCGTACAAAGAAATACCATGCTCATGATGAATCGAATGAATTTCATGAGGGTGATCTTGTTTTGATCGAAGAATGTCGTCCTATGGCAAAGACCAAAACCTGGAAAGTAAGTAAGCTGGTTGAGAAAAGTAAACTGATTTAATACTTGCTTAGCGGGCAATTACACGCTATAATCTCGCTTTTAATTGTGCACCTCTGCGAGTAAACCACGCAGTGGTTCCAAAACTGTCCGTCGGACTGATTTGTATGCTGCGTGAATTCAGCATTAGACGGAATAAGTTGGAGAAATAAAATGATTCAAATGCAATCAAAGCTGGATGTTGCTGATAATACTGGTGCGCGTACTGTACAGTGCATCAAGGTATTAGGCGGATCCAAGCGTCGTTATGCCGGTATCGGCGACATCATCAAAGTCACTATTAAAGATGCTGCCCCTCGTGGACGCGTAAAGAAAGGTGAAATTTACAGTGCAGTTGTAGTGCGCACTGCAAAAGGTGTTCGTCGTCCTGATGGCTCTCTTATCAAATTCGATGCAAATGCAGCTGTTCTTCTTAATGCAAAGCTTGAGCCAATTGGTACACGTATTTTTGGCCCAGTTACTCGTGAATTACGTACTGAGCGTTTTATGAAGATCGTATCGCTGGCACCAGAAGTGCTGTAAGGAGGAAGTGTGAATAAAATTCGAAAGGGTGATGATGTGGTCATTATCACCGGAAAAGATAAGGGAAAGCGCGGAACTGTGCTGCAGATGCTGGATCTAAACCGAATTCTGGTTGAGGGTGCTAATAAGGTTAAGAAGCACCAAAAACCAAATCCTATGAAAGGTTCAGCTGGCGGCATTGTTGAAAAAGAAATGCCACTGCACATCTCGAATGTGGCTTTGTTTAATCCGGCCACTCAAAAAGCCGATCGCGTTAGCATTAAGGTGTTGGAAGATGGACGTAAAGTTCGTGCTTTCAAATCTAACGGCGAAATATTGGATGTGTAAGGAATAGATATGTCACGCTTTCAAGATTATTACAAAGAAACAATCGTACCTGAACTGGTTAAACAGTTTGGTTATAAATCCGCAATGGAAGTTCCTCGCATCGAAAAAATCACACTCAATATGGGTGTTGGTGAAGCGGTTGCAGATAAAAAAGTAATGGAATTTGCAGTTGGTGATATGCAGAAAATTGCAGGTCAAAAACCGGTTGTAACAAAATCCAGGAAATCTATTGCGGGTTTTAAAATTCGGGATGATTATCCTATTGGATGCATGGTTACGTTGCGTAGACACCAGATGTATGAATTTCTGGATCGGCTGGTAACTATTGCAATACCTCGTGTACGCGATTTTAGGGGTATTTCAGGTAAATCATTTGACGGTCGCGGCAATTATAATATGGGCGTCAAGGAACAGATTATTTTTCCTGAAATTGAATACGATAAAATTGATATGTTGCGTGGTATGAATATCAGTATTACTACCAGCGCTAAGACAGATGAGGAGGGTCGTGCCCTTCTTGCTGCCTTTAAATTTCCTTTCAAGAACTGAGGCTGATATGGCAAAGATGTCTTTGATTAACCGTGATCTTAAAAGACGTAGCACGGTTGATAAATACGCAGCTAAACGTGCTGAACTTATTGCAATTGTTAACAATTCTAAATTGACAGATGAAGAGCGTTTTGCTGCTCGTCTGAAAATCCAGCAATTGCCACGAAATGCTAGTCCAGTTCGTTTGAGAAATCGTTGTGCTCTTACTGGGCGTCCAAGGGGCGTGTATCGGAAGTTTGGTTTAGGCCGTATTAAACTTCGTGAATTTGCTATGCGTGGCGAAGTGCCGGGCATGGTTAAAGCTAGTTGGTAACGGGAGAGAAATTATGAGTATGAGCGATCCTATTGCCGATATGTTGACGCGAATCCGTAACGCGCAGCGTTCGGAAAAAGTAAATGTTGCTATGCCTTCATCGAAAGTGAAAGTATCGATAGCTCAAGTTTTAAAAGACGAAGGGTATATTGATGGTTTTGCAGTGCGTGATGAGGATGGTAAGCCTGTTTTGGAAATTGGCTTGAAATATTATGCCGGACTGCCTGTTATCGAGAAAATTGAACGAGTAAGCCGACCAGGTTTGCGTGTTTATAAAGGTAGCCAGGAAATACCAAAGGTGATGAATGGCCTTGGTATTGCGATAGTATCTACATCTAAGGGTGTAATTACAGATCGTAAGGCGCGGGCTACCGGAATCGGTGGTGAAGTTCTTTGTATTGTTGCGTGATGGAGTAAAGTATGTCACGAGTCGCTAAAAATCCTATTACGGTACCGGCAAATGTTGAAGTTACTTTAAGTGCTTCTGAAATTTCGGTGAAGGGCCCACTCGGCACATTGGTTCGTAAAATGTCTCCTGATGTTTCAATTGATCGCGAAGGTGATTTGTTGCAATGTAAGGCAGTCAATGAAACTAACGTGGCAAATGCTATGTCTGGAACCATGCGTTCTCTGGTTGCAAATATGGTTCAAGGTGTGAGTGTTGGTTATGAGCGCAAACTAACTTTGGTTGGTGTTGGATATCGTGCCCAGGCTGCAGGAGATACCCTTAATCTAACTTTGGGTTTTTCTCACCCGGTTGCTCACAAGATGCCTGCTGGTATTCAAGTAACTACCCCTACTCAAACTGAAGTTCTGATTAAGGGTGTTGATAAGCAGGTGGTTGGTCAAGTTGCCGCAGATATCAGAGCTTATCGTCGTCCTGAACCCTATAAAGGTAAAGGCGTTCGTTACGCTGATGAAGTGGTTAAGTTGAAAGAAACCAAGAAGAAATAATTAGAGGCTAAGATTATGGATAAGAAGCAAACTCGTTTGCGCAGAGCACGTAAAACTCGTGCCAAAATCGCTGAGTTGCATATGGTACGTTTGTCTGTTCATCGTACAAATTCTCATATATATGCACAAATCATCGACCAGAATGGCAATAAAGTTCTGGCAAGTTCTTCAACGCTTGATGCCGCTGTGCGTAAAGAAATACCTAATGGTGGAAATACGCAAGCCGCTTCTAGTATTGGTAAAAGTATCGCTGAAAAAGCAAAGAGCCTGGGTATCGTAAAGGTTGCATTTGACCGTTCCGGTTTTAAGTATCACGGCAGAATTAAAGCTTTGGCTGAAGCTGCACGTGAAAGCGGTTTGGAATTTTAGACGGGGTTTATAATGGCAAAATTCGAAAAGCAAGAAACGACTGATGGTTTACGCGAAAAGATGGTTCAGGTTAATCGCGTAACCAAAGTTGTTAAAGGTGGACGTATTCTTGGCTTTGCTGCTTTGACGGTGGTTGGAGATGGCGATGGCAGTATTGGTATGGGTAAGGGTAAATCCCGCGAAGTGCCTGTTGCAGTACAAAAAGCTATGGATGAAGCGCGTCGCAAGCTCGTAAAGGTTAATTTGAAGAATGGTACTTTGCATCATGCTGTAGTCGGTACGCATGGCGCTGCTAAAGTATTCATTCAGCCGGCTTCTGAAGGTACTGGTATTATTGCCGGCGGACCAATGCGCGCAATATTTGAAGTTATGGGTGTGCATAATGTACTGGCAAAGTGCATTGGCTCAACTAATCCTTACAATGTCGTTCGTGCAACCATTAATGGTTTGGTTTCCATGAATACTCCTTCAGAAATTGCTGCTAAACGTGGCAAGTCTATTGAAGAAATAATGGAGTAAATTGATGGCTACTACCAAAAAGAATGCTAATAAAATGGTTAAAGTGACGCTTGTTAAAAGTGTTATTGGAACCAAAAAATCTCATATAGCTTGTGTTCGTGGCTTAGGGTTGCGTCGCACTAATCATACTGTTGAATTGGTTGATACACCTTCTGTGCGTGGCATGATTAATAAGGTTTATTACCTGGTTAAATGCGAGGGTTAAATGGAACTGAATACAATTAAACCTGCCGAAGGCAGTAAGCAGGAAAGAAGGCGTGTTGGTCGTGGTATAGGCTGTGGCTTTGGTAAAACTTCTGGACGTGGCCATAAAGGTCAAAAATCACGTGCAGGCGGTTTTCATAAGGTTGGTTTTGAAGGTGGACAGATGCCTTTGCAACGCCGTTTGCCTAAACGTGGTTTCAATTCCCTGACAAGAGATGATACCGCTGAAGTTCGTTTATCTGAATTACAAAACCTGCCTGTCGATACTGTAGATTTATTGGTTTTAAAACAGGCTGGAATAATTTCTGGCAAAGCCCTTGCAGCAAAGGTTTTTATGTCTGGTGAGCTGACACGTGCACTTAAGTTGCAAGGTGTTTTAACGACCAAAGGCGCGCGTCAAGCAATTGAAAGTGCCGGTGGCAGTGTTTCTGAATAAGGTCTATTTTGGCAACTGATAATCCCAAGCTTGGTACTGCAGATAAAATGGGCGATCTGAAAAGACGTCTTTGGTTTGTTCTGCTTGCATTGATCGTATATAGAATAGGTGCTCATATTCCAGTGCCTGGGATTGATCCGGTTGCGCTTGAATCCTTATTTCGTTCCCAGCAAGGTGGCATTCTGGGAATGTTTAATATGTTTTCAGGTGGTGCTCTTTCACGCTTTACTGTTTTTGCATTAGGTATCATGCCCTATATTTCAGCATCGATTATTATGCAATTGCTGACAGTTGTTTCTCCGCAGTTGGAACAACTAAAGAAAGAAGGCGAGAGTGGCCGTAAAAAAATTACACAGTATACCCGTTACGGAACAGTAGTGCTGGCAGTTTTTCAGGGATTTGGTATCGCGATTGCACTCGAATCCCAACCCGGTCTTGTGTTAGAGGCTGGGATGATGTTTCGCTTAACGACCCTTGTTACTTTAGTTACTGGCACCATGTTTTTAATGTGGTTGGGGGAGCAGATTACTGAAAGAGGTATCGGGAACGGTATTTCCTTGATTATTTTTGCTGGTATTGTTGCTGGATTGCCTCATGCCATTGGTGGTACTTTGGAATTGGCCAGGACGGGTGCTTTTTCGATTCCATTGGTACTGATCTTATTCGTTGGTGCGATTGCAGTTACAGCATTTGTTGTGTTTGTTGAACGTGGGCAACGCAAAATATTAGTCAACTATGCCAAAAGACAGGTTGGGCGTAAAGTTTATGGTGGTCAAAGTTCACATTTGCCACTTAAGCTGAATATGGCGGGTGTCATTCCACCGATTTTCGCTTCAAGTATTATTCTATTTCCGGCTACGCTTGCTGGCTGGTTTGGCAGTAATGAGAATATGAGTTGGCTTAAAGATTTTGGCTCAACATTGTCACCTGGTCAGCCGTTATATGTACTTTTGTATGCTACTGCGATTGTTTTCTTTTGCTTTTTTTATACGGCTTTGGTGTTTAACCCTAAAGAAACTGCAGATAATTTGAAAAAGAGTGGTGCATTTGTTCCTGGAATTAGACCAGGGGAGCAAACGTCTCGATATATTGACAAGATTATGAGTCGACTGACTTTAATCGGCGCAATATATATTACTTTAGTATGTTTGCTACCTGAGTTTTTGATTGTTAAATTTAATGTTCCATTTTATTTTGGTGGCACATCACTTTTAATTATTGTTGTAGTGACTATGGACTTTATGTCTCAAGTACAAGCTTATGCCATGTCAAAGCAGTATGACAGTTTGCTTAAAAAGGCAAACTTTAAAGGTGGTGGTTTCATTTCTCGTTAATATTTGATTTGCGTAGTATTAAATGCGCTTTGATTGGTGAAGGTTTGAATGGCAAAAGAAGATACGATACAGATGCAAGGGGAGGTAGTGGAAAATCTTCCGAACGCAACCTTTCGTGTCAAACTGGAAAATGGTCACGTTGTGTTAGCACATATTTCTGGAAAAATGCGAATGCACTACATTCGAATTCTGCCTGGCGATAAAGTCACTGTTGAGTTGACTCCTTATGACTTATCCAGAGCAAGAATCACGTTCAGAGCTAAATAATTTGTAAGTTAAACCTTGCATTGTCTTGTAACTGGGTTGTAAACCCAGTTACTAATAATGAAGGGGATTTTTCCCTTAAAGGAGTTTTAAATGAGAGTACAGGCGTCGGTTAAAAAGATCTGTCGCAAGTGCAAGATTATCAGACGTAAAGGTGTGGTTCGCGTTATATGTGAAGAACCCCGCCACAAACAGCGTCAAGGATAATTTTAATTACTTGTAGTTTTTACGCTATATGTTCGAATTTCGGTGTAGTGTAGGATTGAAGTTACATTAAGGTTGCGAATCACCCTTATGGGTGGTATTATTACTGATTTTTCTTTTCTGGAGTAATGGTATGGCCCGCATTGCTGGGGTAAACATTGCGAATCACCAACATGCCGTTATTGCATTGACGGCTATATATGGTATTGGTAGTGACCGCGCACGTAAAATTTGCGAGGCCGCTAAAGTTAATTTTTCAGCTAAAATCAAAGATCTTAGCGATACGGAAATGGATAAGCTACGTGATGAAGTGGGAAAATTTACGGTTGAAGGTGATTTACGCCGTGAAGTGACCATGAATATCAAGCGGTTGATGGATCTTGGTTGTTATCGAGGTGTGCGTCATCGCCGAGGTTTGCCTCTCCGTGGCCAGCGTACAAAAACCAATGCGAGAACTCGTAAAGGTCCGCGCAAGGCTATCAGGTCCACGAAGTAAAAGGATATAGGTTATGGCAAAGACTACCGCTGCACGGGTACGCAAAAAAGTTAAAAAGAATGTGGCAGAAGGTATTGCTCACATTCATGCTTCATTTAATAACACAATCGTAACGATCACTGATCGTCAGGGTAATGCGCTTTCATGGGCTACTTCTGGTGGTGCTGGTTTTAAAGGCTCTCGAAAGAGTACGCCTTTTGCTGCTCAAGTTGCTGCTGAGGCAGCAGGGAAAGCTGCGCAGGATTGTGGGGTTAAAAACCTAGAAGTGCGAATTAAAGGACCAGGTCCTGGTCGCGAATCGGCCGTACGTGCACTCAATGCCGTAGGCTTTAAGATTACAAGCATTTCTGACGTGACGCCAGTGCCGCATAACGGCTGCCGCCCACCGAAGAAACGCCGTATTTAATTCAGGAGTCCGACTGTGGCTAGAAATCTTGACCCAAAATGCCGGCAGTGCCGCCGCGAGGGCGAAAAGCTGTTTTTGAAAGGTGAAAAGTGTTTCACCGATAAGTGCTCAATTGAACGCAGAAGTTATGCTCCAGGCCAGCATGGTCAAAAGAGCGGACAAAGACTATCAGATTATGGTGGTCAGTTGCGTGCAAAACAAAAGATCCGTCGTATTTATGGCGTTTTAGAACGTCAATTCCGTGGTTATTACTACGAAGCTGACCGTCTGCGTGGTGTTACCGGTGAGAACTTGCTTCAGCTTCTTGAAAGCCGTTTGGATACCGTGACTTTCCGCATGGGTTTTGGTGCTTCACGTTCTGAGTCACGTCAAATTGTTCGTCACAACGGTATTTTAGTGAATGGTAAACGCGTAAATATTCCTTCATATCTGGTTAAGCCGGGTGATGTTGTTGAAGTCGCTGATAAGGCGAAACAGCATTTGCGTGTTAAGGGTGCTTTAGCAGCTGCTGAGCAACGTGGATTTCCTGAGTGGATTGAAGTCGATGTCAAAGCATTGAAAGGTACATATAAGGCAAAACCGCAGCGTGCTGAATTACCTTCTACAATCAATGAGAATCTCGTTGTTGAATTGTATTCTAAGTAATAGCTGATACATCGCAAGAGGATACACTATGCAAAGCAGTGCTTCAGAATTTCTTAAACCACGTATTATTGATGTGGACAACATGTCACCTGTTCATGCAAAGGTGACAATGGAGCCTTTTGAACGTGGCTATGGCCATACTCTTGGTAACGCCTTGCGCAGAATTTTACTTTCTTCTATGCCAGGCTATGCACCGACCGAAGTTAAAATCAGTGGTGTGTTACATGAATACTCTTCAATTGAAGGTGTTCAAGAAGACGTGGTTGATATTTTATTAAATCTTAAGGGTATTGCTCTTAAGTTGCATAATCGTGAAGAAGTAGTTCTTACCCTCAAGAAAGATGTTGAAGGTATTGTAACTGCAGGTGATATCGATGCCAGTCATGATGTTGAGATTTTTAATCCAGATCACGTTATTGCTCATCTGACTAAAGGTGGGAAGCTCGATATTGAAATTAAAGTTGAGCAAGGGCGCGGTTACGAGCCTGTTACTTCACGTCGTATTAGTGAAGAAAATCGTACTGTTGGATCTATCATGGTTGATGCTTCATTCAGTCCAGTGCGCCGTGTCAGTTATTCAGTTGAAAGTGCGCGTGTAGAACAGCGTACGGATCTTGACAAGCTGGTTATGGATATTGAGACGAATGGTGTTATTGATCCAGAAGAGGCGGTACGTTATGCAGCGCGTATTCTGGTTGATCAGTTGTCGGTATTTGCTGATTTAAAAGGCACGCCAACTGCTGTTGAAGCACCTAAGTTGCCTCAAGTCGATCCGATTTTGTTACGCCCTGTAGATGATCTTGAATTAACTGTTCGTTCTGCAAACTGTTTAAAAGCCGAAAATATTTATTATATTGGCGATCTTATTCAGCGGAGTGAAAATGAGTTGTTGAAGACACCTAATCTTGGCAGAAAATCGCTAAATGAAATAAAAGAAATCCTCGCATCCAAGGGTTTGACGCTTGGCATGAAGCTGGAAAACTGGCCGCCTGCTGGCCTCGAAAAAGCCTAAGAGCTGTATGGAAAAGGAATTGATATGCGTCACCGTTTAGGAAATAGAAAACTTAATCGCACCAGTAGTCATCGTCTTGCTATGTTGCGCAATATGACTAATTCACTGCTGCGTCATGAAGTGATTAAGACTACCCTCCCAAAAGCTAAGGAACTGCGTCGTGTTGCTGAGCCTCTGATCACTTTGGGTAAGAAGCCGTCATTGGCTAATCGTCGCCTTGCTTTTGATCGTTTACGCGATCGCGATATGGTTGTTAAGTTATTTAACGATTTAGGACCTCGCTTTCAGAAACGTAACGGTGGTTACTTGCGTATTCTTAAGTACGGCTTCCGTCAGGGTGACAACGCACCTATGGCGCTGGTCGAGTTGGTAGATCGTCCTGAAGTTGTAGATGCAGTAGCTGAAGCTGTTGCAGAATAAATGATGCTTTGCATTGCTTAAGGAAAAAGGCCGGCTTGTCCGGCCTTTTTCTTTTGCATTTTGGAGTAACATGCAATCATGATTGCTTTATTTTCTGATTTTGGGTCTGCTGATCTCTACGTTGGTCAGGTCAAAATGGTCTTAAGCAAGTTAGCACCCGATGTTGTCGTGAATGATTTATTTCACGATGCACCTGATTTCAATATTGTGTGTTCTGCTCATTTATTGTCTGCGCTATCTGCAGATTTTCCTCCCGGAACTGTTTTTCTTTCCGTTGTTGACCCTGGTGTGGGTAGTTCGCGTGGTGCTGTTGTTATTTTAGCTGATTCATGGTGGTTCGTCGGGCCTGATAATGGATTGATGTCGGTGGCTTCTGCTCGACATAAAGATGTTAAATATTGGCGAATTATCTGGCGGCCTGAAAATATTTCGCAGTCTTTTCATGGGCGGGATCTTTTTGCTCCTATTGCGGCTTTGATTGCTAAGGGTGAGTTTCCATCTGATAAGTTGGAATCAATTACTGAGTTATCAATCAATTTGTCCGCTGATGATGCTTTTTCAATCATTTATGTTGATCACTACGGGAATTGTTTAACGGGTATCAGATCCGTTAATCTTGCACTAGATCGTGTAATTTTGATAAATGGCGTCGCTGTTAGATACGCGAATACATATTCCAAAGTTGATATGGGGCAAGCATTTTGGTTCGTGAATAGTCTGAACCTGGTTGAGATTGCCGTGAATTGCGGGAGTGCAGCAAGTCTGCTCAATTTGAAGGTTGGGATGGGATTGACCATCCTCTGATTCTGCGATGGTCAATCATATCAACGAGGGTTTATTGTTGAAGTGCAGCCTTTAAATACTTTCCTGTGTGGCTTATTGGGTTGGCAGCTACATCTTCAGGCGTCCCTTCTGAAATAATTCTTCCGCCGCCATCTCCTCCTTCCGGTCCCAAATCAATCACCCAGTCTGCTGTTTTAATCACATCCAGATTGTGTTCTATGACAACTACGCTATTGCCATGATCCCTTAGTCGGTGCACTACTTTCAATAACAAATCTATATCGTGAAAATGCAAACCAGTCGTAGGCTCATCTAAAATATAAAGCGTTCGGCCGGTGTCTCGTTTAGATAGTTCAAGTGAAAGTTTAACGCGCTGTGCTTCACCTCCGGAAAGCGTGGTTGCAGATTGTCCCAGCGTAATATAGCCCAAGCCGACATCCAGCAAGGTGTAAAGTTTGCGCGCTACAATCGGTACGGCACTAAAAAATTCGTGTGCTTTTTCAACGGTCATTTGCAGTACTTCGTGAACATTTTTTCCTTTATACAGAATTTCAAGGGTTTCTCTGTTGTATCGCTTACCGTGACATACATCGCATGGGACATAGATATCCGGTAGGAAATGCATTTCTACCTTGATGACGCCATCACCTTGGCAAGCTTCGCAACGTCCGCCTTTGACGTTGAATGAGAATCGGCCTGGGCCATATCCGCGTTCGCGTGCCTGGGGTACCCCTGCAAATAGTTCACGTATTGGGGTAAACAGTCCTGTATAGGTTGCCGGGTTTGAACGTGGAGTTCGTCCAATGGGGCTTTGGTCAACGTTGATAACCTTGTCGAAAAACTCAAGTCCGTGGATTGCTTCATGGGGTGCTGGCTCTGCATTGCTGCCATATAAATGGCGTGCTATTGCGTGATATAAGGTGTCATTTATTAAAGTGGATTTACCAGATCCGGATACGCCAGTCACGCACACTAACAGCCCTACCGGCAGATTCAAATCTACATTCTTGAGGTTATTGCCAGTTGCACCTATGATTTGCAACATGCGGTCCGGATCAGGTTTGTTTCGCTTGGCTGGGATGGCTATGCTGCGCTTGCCACTCAAGTAGAGTCCAGTCAGGGATGCCGGGTTGTCCAGGATGTCTTGTGGTACACCCTCTGCGATAAGTTGGCCGCCATGCTCGCCTGCTCCTGGTCCCATGTCGACGATATAGTCTGCAGCCAGTATGGCATCTTGATCGTGTTCAACTACGATGACGGAATTACCCAAGTCTCGCAGGTGTTTTAGTGTATCCAGCAGGCGGTCGTTATCTCGCTGATGGAGGCCGATTGATGGTTCATCCAGTACATACATTACGCCGGTTAATCCGGAACCGATTTGTGAAGCCAGTCGAATGCGTTGCGCTTCTCCACCAGATAATGTATCTGCTGAGCGGTCCAGTGAGAGGTAATCCAGGCCGACATTGTTGAGGAATTGCAATCTGCTGGCAATTTCTTTAATGATTCTTTCGGCGATTGCTTGTTTTTGCCCTTCAAAATAGATGGTTTGAAAAAGTGTAAGTGCTAACTTTAATGACATGCCACTTATTTCATAAATGGATTTTTTGTCCACAAGCACATTGCGGGCCTCAATGCGCAGTCTGGTCCCGTTGCATTCAGGGCAAGGACAGCCATTCAGGTATTTGGACAGTTCCTCACGGACTGCATTGGAATCGGTTTCTTTGTAACGACGTTCAAAGTTGTGAATAATGCCTTCAAAGGGGTGCGCGCGAGTTTGCATGCCTCCTTTTTCTCCAAGGTATTTGAATTTAATTTCTTCTTTCCCGCTTCCATAGAGGAGCAGATGTTGTGTTTGTTCAGGCAGTTCTTCGAATGGAATTTCAAGATCAAATCCAAAGTGCATGCTTAAACTTTGCAGCATCTGATAGTAAAACTGATTACGTCTGTCCCAGCCCTTTATTGCACCAGAGGCGAGGCTCAGGTGAGGAAATGCTACGATGCGTTTCGGGTCAAAAAAACTGATTTGGCCTAAGCCATCGCATTTTGGGCAGGCACCCATCGGGTTGTTAAAAGAAAACAGTCGTGGTTCAAGTTCTGCAAGTGAGTAGTTACATTGTGGGCAGGCAAATTTGGCCGAGAATAAATGTTCGATGCCTGAATCCATTTCGACTGCGAGTGCTTTGCCATCAGAGTGGCGAAGTGCAGTTTCAAAAGACTCTGCGAGGCGCTGCTTGATATCCGGGCGAACTTTGACGCGGTCTACAACCACATCTATCGTATGTTTTTTGTTTTTATCCAGTTTAGGTAAATTGTCTATCTCATAAGCCTGCCCATCAATGCGAAGACGAACAAACCCTTGTGCGCGTAATTCCTCTATCAGATCATGTTGTTCTCCTTTCCTGCCTGCAACAAGGGGGGAAAGGATCATGAGTTTGGTGTCTTCTGGCAACTGCAAGACATGGTCAACCATTTGAGATACGCTTTGTGAGGACAGACCGATTTTGTGTTCTGGACAATGTGGGTCACCAACCCGTGCGTAAAGCAGACGAAGGTAGTCATGAATTTCCGTGATCGTGCCGACGGTAGAGCGGGGATTGTGAGACGTCGCTTTTTGTTCTATGGATATGGCTGGTGATAATCCTTCAATCAGGTCAACGTCTGGTTTTGCCATCAGTTGTAAAAACTGACGTGCATAGGCAGATAACGACTCTACATATCGGCGTTGCCCCTCAGCGTAAAGGGTGTCGAAAGCTAGTGAGGACTTACCTGAGCCAGATAATCCTGTTATGACAACCAGTTTGTTTCTGGGGATATCTAGATTGATGTTTTTGAGATTGTGGGTGCGGGCACCACGGATTTTAATGTATTCCATATGTTTCTGCTGTATTGGGCGATTAATTTAGAACAACTGGTTGCCTGGGTATTTCATTGGTCGACTACCCATTGCGAGAGATTGGTTACGTAAGGTTACCTAACCTGCTAATATACGCAATTTTGGTTGTTTTGCCCAATCTCAATATGACTCATACAGAAAAAATGTCTCCAGTAGAGGTGCGTGCCAGTATTAGTCTGGCAAGCATTTATGGTTTGCGTATGTTGGGTATGTTTTTGATTTTACCGGTTTTTGCTATTTATGCCGAGCATTTGCCGGGTGGACAAAACCATACATTAATCGGGTTTGCATTAGGGGCTTATGGCCTGACTCAAGCCTTGTTGCAACTGCCTTTTGGAATGGCATCGGATCATTTTGGGCGCAAACGAGTCATTTATTTTGGCTTGCTGTTGTTTGCCATAGGCAGTTTCGTCGCGGCTTCAGCTAGCGATCTGTATATGATCATTATTGGACGTTCCATACAGGGCGCGGGGGCAATTTCTGCTGCGGTTACAGCATTAACGGCCGATCTGACACGCGAAGAACATCGCACGAAAGCGATGGCCATGATAGGCATGACGATTGGAATTACTTTTGCATTGTCGCTCATATTGGGCCCTGCTTTTTATCATTTGATTGGTATGCCTGGGATTTTTGCCATGACTGGCGGGTTGGCGTTGCTTGCCATTCTGGTAGTCAAGTATGCAGTGCCCAATCCACAAATCAGCCGATTCCATTCAGATGCGGAGGCTGTGCCCGGTAAGTTGAAGGATGTGCTGCGGGATAAACAGTTGTTGCGTCTAAATTATGGCATCTTCGTGGTGCATGCAGCGCAAATGGCTATGTTTATGGTGGTTCCTTTTGCATTGAAAGAAACAGGTGGTATAGACGCTAATCACCATTGGCAAATTTATCTCCCGGTGATGATCGTCTCTTTTCTTATTATGATCCCCGCAATAATATATGGTGAAAAAAATGCGCGTCTGAAGCCTGTGTTTGTTGGTGCAATCGGGTTAATGTTGCTGGCACAAGTAGGCTTTGTGTTCATGATTCATAATTTCTGGGGTATTGTTTTGATGCTGGTTGCGTATTTCATCGCATTTAATGTGCTGGAAGCGAGTCTGCCCTCTCTGATTTCAAAAATTGCGCCAGCAGCAAGTAAAGGTACAGCGATGGGGGTGTATAATACATTCCAGTCTCTTGGGCTGTTTTTAGGTGGCACGATGGGGGGGTATCTTTCTCATCGGTTCGGGTATTCTGCAGTATTTATATTTGGCGCGGGATTAACAGCTATCTGGCTGGTTTTTGCTTTAGGGATGACAGCGCCACCGGCAGTGAAAAGTCGTATGTTCCATATAGGTGAAATGAGTGTGGAAAATGCAAGTAAACTTGCACAAAGGCTTGCTGATTTAAAAGGTGTAGTAGAAGCGGTTGTGCTTTCTGAAGAAGGTGTCGCTTACCTGAAGGTGGATATGAAACATTGGGATGAGCAGGGTGTTAATGAATTGATTGCGAGGGCAAACTAAATGGCGTCAGTAAACAAGGTAATTCTGGTTGGTAATCTGGGTAAGGATCCCGAGGTGCGTTATATGCCGAGTGGAGAAGCCATCGCCAATATCACTGTGGCGACTACGGATTCATGGAAAGACAAGTCCGGCGAGAAGCAGGAGCGTACTGAGTGGCATCGCGTGGCATTTTTTGGCAAGCTGGCGGAAATTGCAGGTGAGTACTTGAAAAAGGGTAGCCAGGTGTATGTTGAAGGTCGTTTGCAAACCCGTAAATGGCAAGATAAAGAAGGTCAGGATCGGTATACCACTGAAATTGTTGCGGACCGTATGCAAATGCTAGGCAGTCGAAGTGGTGGTGGCGCAGGGATGGGTAATATGGACAGAGAAGCGGGTGAATCTTTTGAAGGTACTGCAGCGCCTGGAAATGGTGGATCGGCAGCAAAAAGTAGCGCTAAAGCGCCAGCAAAGAGCAGCGGTGGGTTTGATGATTTTGAGGATGATATTCCGTTTTGACAATCACCATTAGTTAAAATCTAAATGTTTCTATAAGAGCCCCATCTACTGGGGCTTTTTTATACATTAAGGATAGGCTACGCTATTCTTGTTTTTGATCTGATATCGCATTGATAGTGCATATGCTCTATTTCAAAACGTACTATTTTGGAGTAGGTTAAAAATAAAGTTAAAGCCAATATAAAAATTGATTTGGCTTGGAAGACCTGCAAGCATTCAGCCTGGATTTATATTTATGCTGAAATTTGTCGAGTATAGCTAACGAATATTGTGAACTCGGGCGTTTTTGGGTCATTTTTTAAATTCAACAAGTAATAATCAGTCTAATGAAAATTCTGTTAGCCGATGATCATGCTTTATTTCGTGAAGGCTTAAAATATGTCCTGAATGGATTGGATAGCCATGTCGATGTCTTAGAGGCAGGTGACAGCTTGACAGCTATTAATCTTGCCAGGGATCACTCTGATCTTGATCTGGCCTTGCTTGATCTTAATATGCCTGGGATGGACGGGTTCCAGGCTTTGATCTCGTTTCGGGAGCAGTTTTCTGCATTACCTGTAGTGATGCTTTCAGCTTCGGAATCCCGGCATGATGTCCAGAAAGCACTGGATATGGGTGCTTCCGGGTTTATATCTAAATCTGCTTCGGGCAAGATTATGTTAAGTGCAGTCAGATTGGTGTTATCAGGCGGGGTGTATTTACCTCTTATGATGCTTGGGCAAAATCATGTGCCCGGGCACGCTTTCTCTAGTTCGGATAGCCCTGCAAATCTGACAGAGCGGCAGTTGGACGTGCTTTTGTTGTTGGCCCAAGGCAAGCCGAATAAATTGATCGCAAGAGAGCTTGGGATTACCGAGGGGACTGTTAAAATCCATATGGCGGCGATTTTCCGCGCGCTAAATGCAAGTAATAGAACAGAAGCAGTTATTGCATCGCAGAAATTCTCATTTTCCACTTTATTGCCTGTTTGAAAAATTATTGCGGTCATCTTTTCTGGTAACGCGGTTTTCAATTGTAATGGTTTGTACAATCAAGCGCTGTGTAATGGCCGCTGTAATTGGTTGTCAATAGAATTATATAGCCATTTATCGATAGCTATGCAACTGCAGGTTTAGGGCAATACCTCTAACAAGAGGCTGTGGAATCCCACGCATTTATTCTATTCCAGTTAAACGATTATCGTCATTATCTTTGCTGGAAGGGGTGGCTTTTGTTGCATGCATCGTTGGTGAGTCTTCTATCGGAGTTGCCTGTTTAGCAACTTGGCTTTCTTCTTTTTTGGGAAGTGCGGATGTATCGTTGTTGGTCATTTGATCATTTGCTGGTGCATCAAATGAATCCATTTGATCTTTATCATTGCAATCATCTGCAATCGACAGGGTTGTGTAGCCGATTAGTAAAGCGCATAAAATGGCTGAATATTTTTTCATGATAACCTCCTGTTAAAATTTAAATTTAGAAAATCCCACATTAACCTGCTTACCCTCATTCAGGATATTTTTGCAGTTTGTTTGCTTAATTGTCATTATGCAGGATTCATTTCAGATTGATATTCAGCATTTGGTCTAGTTGAGCTATAACATAAGTCATATGTCGAAAGTTATAGAATGTTTGGTGTTCATCATGGGCATGGAAAGTTAAAGGCAATTTCTCGTATTTGTCAGCGTTGGTTTTATTCCTGTCCATATTAAAAAACTATGGCGGTGTGCCTTATTGCAATCAGATGCGTAATCCCATTCTGAATGTTCCACATTGCAGTAATCGATTGAATACACAAAGGTTGTTCCGTCATGAAGTACTGTAAAATCCGATCGCGTGTTATGTTTCTTGCGCTTGCGCCAGCAACCATAATTGCTGTTCTGCTGACCTTGTATTTTACCAATAGCAAGATTAATGATCTTGAATCCAGTTTGCATGAAAGAGGCATGGTAATCGCTCGTCATCTTGCAACGGCCAGCGAGTTTGGTGTGGTTACAGGTGATGCAAATCAGTTGCTGAATTTACTTGATGCGACTTTGCGGGAAAGCGATGTCTATAGTGGGGCAATTGTGGATACTCACTCTAATCTGATTGCAGGAAAAGGTGATGCTGTTTCACGGTTGGTCAGGCTTGCCTCAGCCAGCAAGATGGAGCGTATTGATGTGGTTGATGCGGATGATTTATTGATTTTTCGTTCTCCTGTTATTTTGATTGAGCCGCAATCTGATGATTTCATGCAACTCTATTCGGATAATGCTGGTATTGAGAAAATGTCTCGATCGGGTTCTTTCATAGGGGTGGCTTTGGTTGCCATGTCTCGAAGGCATACCATGGAGATGCGGAATAAAATGTTGTGGAACGGGATGCTGATCGTTGGTATTGGGTTGTTGTTGACCTGGATGGTAGCGCTTGCAATGGGCAGGAGCGTGACACGACCTATCCGGAAGCTTTCTCATGCGGTGGAACGGCTTGCTGAAGGGTATCTTGATACGCGGGTTGATGCTGATTCAGGGGGCGAGATTCTGGCGCTGGAAACCGGGGTGAATAAAATGGCGGCTTCATTGCAGCATTCTCAGGAAATTTTGCAACTAGGCATTTCAGAGGCAACGAGAGAGTTAATAGAACAGAAAGAGGAAGCTGAGCGTGCAAATATTGCAAAATCGCGATTTCTGGCAGCCGCCAGTCATGATCTGCGACAGCCAATGCATTCTTTAGGGTTGTTTGTTGGCGCTTTAAAGGAGCGCATCAATTATCCCGAGGTAAGTGCGATTGTCGGCAATATAGAAGAATCTGTGGTTTCCATGAATATGCTGTTCAATGCGTTACTGGATATTTCCAGGCTGGATGCGGGCGCGGTGCATCCTGAACCTGAAGATTTTGCAATCAATGGTGTGCTGGATAGAATGCGTATGGAATTCAGGCCCCAAGCTGTTGAGAAAGGCTTGAAGTTCAGGGTGATGCCATGCAGAGCCATTGTCAGAACAGACAGGCTGATGCTTGAAAGGATTCTGCTAAACCTGGTTTCTAATGCGATTAGGTATACTCGGGAAGGCGGGGTGCTGGTTGGTTGTCGACGGGTAGGTGGTGAAAAGATCCGGATCGAAGTCTGGGATACTGGAATAGGTATTCCCAAAGCTTCATTTAATGATGTGTTTCAGGAGTTTTATCAGTTAGGAAATGTTGAACGAGACCGTAATAAAGGCTTGGGACTTGGGCTGGCGATAGTAAATCGATTGGGGAAAATGCTTAATGCACATATCACTGTCCGATCGGTGGTAGAGAAGGGGTCTGTGTTTTCCTTTGAGTTACCATTGGGGTTAAAGGAACTGGAAGGAAATAATGCAGCATTACTTCTTGAAAAGAATGCAGGCAGGCTGGAATTATTTGTGGTGGTAGTAGATGATGATTCGATTGTGCTCGCAGGTACGATAGCGTTGCTTCAATCATGGGGGTGTGAGGTCATTGCTGCCGATTCTGGGCAGAAAATTGTGAATAAACTGCTCGGTCAGTCCAGAGTGCCGGATGTGGTGCTTGCTGATTATCGTTTGGCACAAGGCGAGGACGGGGTGAACGTGATTCAAGCTATTCAGGCAATTTATTCGAAACTAATCCCAGGGGTTTTGATATCCGGGGATATGGAATCAGATCGTCTACGTCAGGCACTTGCAAGTGGTTTTGCAATGCTGCACAAGCCGGTTTCACCATCAAAGCTGCGGGCGATGCTTATGCATATCTCAATGTAATGCGTTTTGTAGTTGATGCATATAGCCATATTTAATTCAACCTCTTGAAAAGAAGGAGTCTTGACCAAATTTGAAAGGCATAGCTATCAGGTTAGGGTATAATTTTGTTTTTTAGGGGGTTGTTATGCCGATTTATGAGTATAAATGTACTGAATGTGGCTTTCAGAAAGAAGTTATTCAGAAAATGAGTGATGCAACGCTGACGACTTGCCCAGAGTGTGGCAAGGAGACATTTAGCAAACTGGTGACGGCTGCTGGTTTTCAGTTAAAGGGGAATGGCTGGTATCAGACCGATTTCAAGGGTGGATCTTCCAGTAAAAAAGAGGAAGCAGCACCGGCTCCCACAGGATGTGCCGGGGGTACTTGTCATTCCTAATATGAAACGGTATTTTATTACCGGTTTGCTGGTTTGGGTGCCTCTGGTGATTACCTTGTGGGTGCTGAATTTGATCATTGGCATGATGGACATGAGTCTGCTGCTATTGCCAACAGCTTATCAGCCAGTACATGTTCTCGGGATGAACATTCCAGGATTGGGTGTTATTCTGACCGTCGCAGTGATCTTGTTGACGGGGCTGTTTACAGCCAATATGATTGGTCAGCGTCTGATTGCTTTCTGGGAATCCGTGCTTGGACGCATACCTGTTGTCAAGACGATTTATCATGGTGTCAAGCAGGTAAGTGATACCCTTTTTTCAGGGAATGGCGATTCTTTTCGCAAGGTGCTGCTGGTGCGTTATCCTCACCCTCAAGCCTGGTCACTTGCATTCCAGACATCTGTGCCAGGTAAAGATGTGAGTGGTAAGCTGGATGGCGAATATGTGGGAGTGTTTATCCCGACAACCCCCAGTCCCGTCAACGGTTTTTACTTTTTTGTCAAAAAGAGTGAAGTAATCGAACTGGATATGGGTGTTGACCAGGCGCTTAAATACATTATTTCCATGGGGGTCGTGGCGCCGCCAGATAAAGATTTATCGGTAAAGCCGGCACCGAATAATTAACAAGGTTTTGAGAAGAGGCAGGATTCGCAACAGGAGCTCATCCTTTGCAAGTCCTGTCTTTATTATTTTTGAATAGTTGGTGTGAACAAAATTATGATGCGTACTCATTATTGCGGTGAAGTGAACCGTGAACATTTACAGCAAACCGTAACTTTCTGTGGTTGGGCGCATCGTCGTCGTGATCATGGCGGGGTGATTTTTATTGATCTGCGCGATCGCGAGGGTCTGGTGCAGGTAGTGTGCAATCCGGAACAAATAGAGACTTTCAAGGCGGCAGAAGGTATTCGTAATGAGTTCGTGCTGAAGGTGACAGGTGTCGTGCGTGCACGCCCGGATGGGACAGTAAACGCTAACTTACCTACTGGTGAAATAGAAGTAGTAGCCCAGGAAATTGAAGTGCTCAATCCTTCGCTTACTCCGCCATTCCTACTGGATGATGAGCAGCTGAGCGAGAATGTTCGGCTTACACACCGCTATCTGGATTTGCGTCGCCCTGTGATGCAGTCTAATCTCAAGTTGCGTTACCGTGTGGCAAAAACCATGCGTGATTACCTCGATACCCATGGTTTCATGGAAATTGAAACGCCGATGCTGACGCGCTCGACTCCGGAAGGTGCGCGGGATTATCTGGTGCCGTCACGTGTGCATGCAGGTTCTTTTTACGCTCTGCCACAATCACCGCAACTGTTTAAGCAGTTGTTGATGGTGGCGGGATATGATCGATATTTTCAGATTACCAAGTGTTTCCGTGATGAAGATTTGCGTGCAGATCGTCAGCCTGAATTTACTCAGGTGGATATTGAAACCTCATTCATGAGTGAGGCGGAAATCATGGACATGATAGAAGACATGTTGCGTGACATGTTCAAAAAAGTCATGGATGTAGATCTCCCTAATCCGTTCCCGCGGATGGGTTATGCGGAAGCAATGGGGCGTTACGGCTCGGATAAGCCAGATATGCGTATTGCGCTTGAAATCATCGAATTGACGGATATTATGCGTCAGGTAGATTTCAAGGTGTTCCGTGAAGCGGCAGATATGGAAGGTGGTCGTGTGGCCTGCTTACGCGTACCGCAGGGGGGTGCCATGTCACGTAAAGAAATTGATGACTACACGGATTTCGTCAAGATTTATGGTGCAAAAGGGCTGGCGTACATCAAAGTAAACGAATTGGCGAAAGGCATGGAAGGGTTGCAGTCACCTATCCTGAAGTTCCTGACTGAGCCAGCGGTCAAGAGCATTATCGAACGCTCCGGGGCGTCGGATGGTGATTTGGTGTTTTTTGGCGCGGATAAAGCAAAAATTGTGAATGAAGCTTTGGGTGCATTGCGTGCCAAAGTGGGACATGAACGCGGGTTTGCGTCGAAAGAATGGAAACCTCTGTGGGTGGTTGATTTCCCTATGTTCGAACTGGATGAAGGGAATAATCGCTGGCAGGCACTGCATCACCCGTTTACCTCACCGGCAGAAGGCCATGAGCACTTGCTTGAGTCCGATCCAGGCAAGGCGCTATCCAAAGCTTACGATATCGTGTTGAACGGTTGGGAAGTGGGCGGTGGTTCGGTCCGTATTCATCGTCAGGAAGTGCAGTCCAAGGTATTTCAGGCGCTCAAGATCAGCGATGAAGAGGCGCAGGAAAAATTTGGTTTCTTGCTGGATGCCCTGCAATACGGCGCGCCACCCCATGGCGGTTTGGCCTTCGGGTTGGATCGTTTAGTGGCATTGATGGTGGGTGCAGAATCTATCCGTGATGTGATTGCTTTCCCCAAAACCCAGCGTGCGAATGATTTGTTGACGCAAGCGCCGAATGTCGTGGATGAAGCGCAGTTGCGTGAATTGCATATTCGACTGCGTCAGGTAGATATTGCTAAATCCTGATTAACCCGCAGAGGGTGATTTATTTTCAAAACATTTCGCTCAAACTGAACAGAGGCGGGGAGTGAATTATTCAGATGCAAGACATTTGGTGGCGCGTTCCTTTTCTTTGCAATCTTTGCGCTAAGAGATGTTTGTGAGTACTTACAAAGTTCCAGTGTCCGTATTGGTGGTTATTTACACTGCGGATCTCAAGGTGTTATTGCTGGATCGGGCTGACCATCCAGGGTATTGGCAGTCGGTGACCGGCAGTCAGGATGCAGGGGAAACGCTGGAGCAAACAGCTGCCCGGGAAGTGCAGGAAGAAACGGGGATTGAAGTATCCCTACACCAGTTAACGGACTGGAATATCACTAACACATATGAGATCTATCCAGAATGGCGGCACCGTTATGCGCCAGGGGTGATCTCGAATACTGAACATGTGTTTGGTTTGTTGGTGCCACAATCTGTTACTGTAACTTTATCGCCCCGTGAGCACTTGCATGCCGTCTGGTTGCCATGCCAGGAAGCAGAACAGAAGGTTTTTTCTCCGAGCAACGCGGCAGCAATACAATTGCTGGCATCGAGAAATGCAACTAACGCGTGAAATTTTTGACATAATCTGGTAATGTTAGTGTTTGCTTATAAAGCTCGTTTTCATATAGGTGGTCGCAGGGCAAAGCGCTCACTATAAATGGGAACGCAAGTTAACAGGATTTCTGCTGGGAGTGACAATGCAAGTTAGCCCGATTGCTTTTGACCGATTCAACCAGATGCAGGATGAGGCTTGTCAGGATCGTATTCTGGCAGCCAAGGCCGAGCTGGGAGAACGTCTGGTTATTCTGGGTCATCATTATCAACGTGATGACGTATATCGGCACGCTGATTATACGGGCGATTCCCTGAAACTGTCGTATTTGGCTGCCAGTTCCAATGCTGAATATATTGTTTTTTGTGGCGTACATTTCATGGCGGAAGTGGCAGATGTATTATCTCGCCCGGAGCAAATTTCCATTTTGCCTGACCTCTCAGCAGGTTGTTCCATGGCAGACATGGCTTCACTGTCTAAAGTTACCCGTGCCTGGCGTGAGTTATCTGAAGTGCTGGATCCGGACGAAATGATTACCCCGGTGACCTATATCAATTCCGCTGCGGATTTGAAGTCTTTCTGTGGAGAACATGGCGGGATTGTTTGCACATCGACCAACGCCCGCAAAATCCTGGAATGGTCATTTTCCCGGCGCGAGAAAATCCTGTTTTTTCCTGATCAACACCTAGGGCGGAATACCGGTTACAAAATGGGGATTCCCCTGGATGAAATGGTGGTGTGGGACTTTGACCAGCCACTTGGCGGGCTGACCCCAGAAAAAATCAAAAAAGCAAAAATGATTTTGTGGAAGGGCTTCTGTTCTGTACACCAGATGTTCCAGCCCCAGCATATTTTAAAATTTCGAAACCAGCATCCCGACGGTTTTGTGATTTCCCATCCGGAAAATAATTTTGAAGTGTGCCAGTTATCTGATTATGTCGGTTCGACCGAGTATATTATCCAGACTATTGCTGATGCCGAGCCGAATACTCGTTGGCTGGTTGGGACGGAGCTGAATCTGGTGAATCGTCTGGCAGATCAGTTCAAGGATCAAGGAAAAATCATTCAGTTTATGTCCCCCACGGTTTGCATGTGTTCTACTATGGCAAGAATAGATCCGCAGCATTTGGTTTGGGTACTGGAAAATCTGGTGGAAGGGAAAGTGGTGAACCAGATTAAAGTACCTCAGCAAGAGGCTGAAATGGCAAGGTTGGCTTTGCAACGCATGCTGGATGTTTCGTGAACTGATTTCAATAGCAGGTGACAGCAAGGGATGCAGATGGCGCATTGGATGAGATTTGAACAAAGTGGCCTGACAGGGTTTGGTATGCTGGAAGACGGGGTTATCCAGGTTTATCGGGGTGATATGTTTAATAACCCGGAAGCAACCGTTGAAACCCTTTCCCTGGGTGCAGTCAAAGTGCTGACGCCAACCGAACCAGGCAAAATGATTGTCATGTTTAATAATTCACATGCGATCATTGCAAAAAAAAATGCAGCAATTCCGAAATATCCCCTGTTTTTTTTAAAACCCTCCAGTACTTTTCTCCCTCATAATCAAACCATCGTGCTTCCACATCGTCATAGCTCACGTGTGGTGCTTGAGGGTGAGTTGGGGGTTGTTATCGGTAAGACTTGCAAAGATGTATCGGTTGAGCAGGCAAAAGAGGTGATTTTCGGTTATACCTGCGTCAATGATGTGACCGCGCAGGATATTGTAGAACACCCGACGTTGCCGCAACATGTATATTCAAAAGCTTTCGATTCATTCGGTGTCTTTGGTGCAGGGGTGGCAACGGATATCGATCCTTATGCATTAGAGGTTGAATCCTGGCTGAACGGGAAGCAATGTCAGCAATTTTCAGTACGGGATTATGTGTTCGGTCCTTATGAACTTGTCGCTTTTCTATCTGAAATCATGACGTTGAATCCCGGTGATATCATTTCTTGTGGCACATCTCTGGGGGTGGCGCCACTTTCTGCTGGAGATCAGGTAGAAGTGCGAATTCCGGGAGTGGGCAGTCTCGTCAACTCTGTGGCGTGAGTCTGTCGCCTAATATGCTATTCTGAGAGCATGAATAGAACCCTGCATATCGCGACTTATAACATACACAAAGGGTTTTCCCATTTTAACCGGCGCATGGTAATGCACGAACTGCGTGATAGTCTGCATGCTATCCGTGCAGATGTTGTGTTTCTGCAAGAAGTGCTGGGTAACCACGATCGTCATGCCGAGCGCTACGCAAACTGGCCGGAAAAACCACAATATGAGTTTCTGGCGGATTCAGTGTGGAGCGATTTTGCCTACGGTAAAAATGCCGCTTATGATGGCGGGCACCACGGGAATGCTATTCTGAGCCGTTTTCCGATAGTCAATTGGGAAAATGAAAATATCTCTGCTCATCGTTTTGAACAGCGCGGCATGTTGCACTGCGAAATTGAAATTCCCGGTTGGGATGAACCTTTGCACTGCGTCAACGTACATCTCGGCTTATTCGGGCGTGGCAGAAAAACACAGTTATTAGCTCTACGTAGCCGGATTGAGAAGCTGGTTCCTCCGCATCATCCCCTGATTATTGCGGGTGATTTTAATGATTGGCGCATTCAGGCTGGGGAAGTTTTATCCGGTTTGCTCAATTTGCATGAAGTTTTTGAAAGTGCCCACGGAAAACCTGCCCGAAGCTTCCCTTCGTTACTTCCCCTGTTTCATCTGGATCGAATTTACGTGCGTGGTTTTCAGGTAAAAACTGCGCAAGTGCTGCATGGCCGGCCATGGTCAAAGTATTCTGATCACGCCGCGCTTTCCGCGTCCATGATCAAGCTATGACACACTTTATTTCAGGTAATGATATAACTCTGTTGCAAAATGGTGAGGCTTATTTTCCTGCCATCATTTCAGCATTTGAACTGGCAGAGCAAGAGATTTATCTGGAAAGTTATATCTTTGAAAATGACGCAACCGGCAAACTTGTAGCAGAAGCGCTAAAACATGCCGCAAAGCGAGGCGTAAAAACCCATGTGTTGCTAGATGGATTTGGCTCGAAAAATTTGCCGCAATCCATGATCGATGCCATGGGCGAAGCCGGCGTGCGTGTGCTCAAGTTTCGTCCAAAAATTTCCCCGTGGACTTTCCGACGTCAGCGATTACGACGTTTGCACCGTAAAATTGTCGTGGTGGATCAGGAAATCGCATTTGTAGGGGGTATTAACATCATTGATGATATGGATACTCCCGGGCATACGCCGCCACGCTATGACTATGCAGTGGCTGTTAAGGGGCCACTGGTTGGATTGATTCATGCTTCAGTGCGGCATGTCTGGTCTTTGGTTTCCTGGACACATTTACACCAGGGCTGGTTGCGTGATAGAGGGGTGCCTGTTTCATCTGTAGCAAAAGGCACTATGCGTGCTGCTTTTCTGGTGAGAGATAATCTCCGGCATCGTCGCGATATTGAAGAAGCTTATCTTGATGCAATTGAAAAGGCGCAAACCGAAATTATCATCGCCAATGCTTATTTTTTGCCGGGTATGAGTTTTCGGCATGCTCTGACAGAAGCCGCGGCACGTGGCGTCCGGGTGATTCTGCTATTGCAGGGCAGGGTGGAATACTTGTTGCTGCATTATGCATCGCGGGCATTGTATGGCAATTTTCTGGAAGCAGGGATTGAAATTTACGAGTATCACAAAAGTTTTATGCATGCCAAGGTGGCTGTAATTGACGGACACTGGGCTACGGTAGGCTCGTCAAACATTGACCCATTTAGTTTATTACTTTCCCGTGAAGCAAATGTGGTGGTGGAAGATAACGAATTCGCCATAGAATTGCGGCAAAATTTGATGCAGTCTGTGGAAACAGGTTCTCGACCTGTGCTGAAAATCAGGTGGAAGAGGCAGTTTATGCTTACTCGACTGGTGAGTTGGATAAGCTATGGCCTAGTACGATTTATGATGGGGGTTGCAGGATATGCCCGTGAAAAGAGTCACGAAAAAAACTGAACAGTTTAAAGTGTCATGGGTTTTGTTTTTAAAACCGGGTTGCAGTGGTAAAATCAGCCAATCATATTGAGTCAAGTTTGTTGAGCAGAGGGATTTATGGCGGGTCATAGTAAATGGGCAAATATCAAGCACAAAAAAGAACGTGCTGATGCCAAGCGTGGCAAAATCTTCACGCGCCTGATTAAAGAGATAACAGTTTCAGCCAGAATGGGTGGCGGAGATCCTTCAACCAACCCGCGTTTAAGGCTGGCGGTGGAAAAAGCATACGATCAGAATATGCCCAAGGATAACGTCGAGCGAGCGATCAAACGCGGCAGCGGCGATCTGGAAGGGGTGAATTACGAGGAGCTTCGCTACGAAGGTTACGGTATTGGCGGTGCTGCCGTAATGGTGGATTGTCTGACAGACAATAAAACCCGTACTGTAGCGGATGTGCGCCATGCTTTTACCAAATACGGGGGTAATTTAGGTACGGATGGTTCCGTCGCGTTTTTATTCAAGCATTGCGGCCAGATGCTGTTTTCGCCGGAAACGGATGAAGATGCATTAATGGAAGCTGCGCTGGAAGCCGGTGCAGAAGATATCATTACCAATGACGATGGCAGTATTGAAGTGATCACCGGCCCTTATGATCTTTCCTCGGTGAAAACGGCTCTGGAAAAAGCCGGGTTTAAGCCGGAAATGGCTGAAGTGACCATGAAGCCAAGTGTTGAAAACGAGTTCACTGGCGACGATGCCGTTAAAATGCAAAAGTTGCTTGATGCTCTGGAAAGCCTGGACGACGTGCAGGATGTGTATACCTCCGCCGTCATTGATGAGTAATTCAGGGAGTGCTGTCATTCGAATACTCGGGATAGATCCCGGTCTGCGTGTAACAGGATTTGGTGTGATTGATAAAACGGGCAACAAGCTCAGCTATGTTGCCAGCGGCTGTATCAGAACAGAAGCAGGATTACTGCCACTGCGACTTAAAACCATACTCGATGGCTTGAGTGAAGTGATTGCCACTTATCATCCTGAACATGCCGCAGTTGAAGAAGTGTTTGTGAACGTCAATCCAAAATCCACGTTGCTCTTGGGGCAGGCACGTGGTGCTGCTATTTGTGCTGCTGTATCCAGTCATTTGCTGGTGTCCGAATACACCGCATTGCAAGTAAAACAGGCTGTGGTGGGAAATGGCCATGCCAAAAAAGAACAAGTTCAGGAAATGGTCAAACGTCTGTTAAGCCTGGGTGGAGAACCTCAGGCGGATGCTGCGGATGCGCTGGCTTGTGCGATTTGTCACGCCCACGGTGGTTTGGGGCTGGGCAAGCTGGCTACTCAAGGCTATCGTGTGAAAGGGGGGCGTTTGATTGGTTAATTCAAATAAACAGATTGATCGGAACTTTATCGATATTCTTGCTTCCAACTATCAGAGTTTTTCTGTGTATCAGTACTGTAATAAGGCGTGTAATTAGATGATAGGCAGAATATCCGGCAAGCTTCTGGAAAAAAATCCTCCGCAAATATTGGTTGATGTCAGTGGCGTGGGCTATGAAATTGATGTGCCCATGAGTACCTTTTACAATTTGCCGGTTTTGGGCGCAGATGTGGTGTTGCATACGCAATTAATCGTGCGTGAGGATGCGCATCTATTGTATGGGTTTGGTACGGATGCCGAACGTAAAACGTTTCGTCAATTGCTGAAAGTGAGCGGTGTTGGTGCAAAAATGGCATTGGCCGTATTGAGTGGCTTAAGCGTTAGCGACTTATCGCAGGTAGTGGCATCTCAGGATGCGGGCAGACTGACAAAAGTGCCCGGTGTAGGTAAAAAAACCGCAGAGCGCCTGTTGCTGGAATTGCGGGATAAACTGGATATCAGTGTGGCTATGGCCATCGGTGCGACAGTGGTTGATGATCAGGGGAGCGATGTTCTCAATGCCTTGTTGTCATTAGGTTATAATGAAAAAGAAGCAGTGTGGGCAGTCAAGCAATTGCCTGCAGGTTTGGGCGTATCAGATGGTATCAGGCAAGCTTTGAAATTCTTGTCGAAAGCATAGCTGTTTATAGCCATTAGTGATTACTTGAAACGCAGGCATTGATCTGCGTGCCTGAATATATACAGTAACTGCTTATTTTTCTACTGGGTGCAAGTTAACAGAATCGCAATTCAAACTTTATGATTGAAACAGACCGTTTAATTACCGCTGCACCCATTTCCCCAAAAGAAGAAGCCCAAGAACGGGCTCTACGTCCGAAGCAACTGGACGAATATGTCGGCCAGGAAAAAATTCGTGGCCAGTTGCAGATATTTATTGAAGCTGCACGAAATCGTAGTGAGTCGTTAGATCATGTCCTGCTTTTCGGCCCGCCAGGGTTGGGTAAAACGACGCTGGCGCACATTATCGCCAGAGAAATGGGCGTGAATCTACGTCAGACTTCAGGCCCGGTGCTGGAGCGAGCCGGAGATCTGGCCGCGCTGTTAACGAACCTGGAACCTAATGACGTATTGTTTATCGATGAAATTCATCGCTTAAGCCCCGTCGTGGAAGAGATTTTATATCCGGCTCTGGAAGATTTTCAGCTGGATATCATGATTGGTGAAGGTCCGGCAGCGCGTTCCGTCAAGCTGGATTTGCCACCGTTTACCCTGGTTGGCGCAACCACCCGGGCAGGTATGCTTACCAATCCGCTGCGCGATCGCTTTGGCATCGTGGCAAGACTGGAGTTCTATACACCCGAAGAATTGAAAAAAATTGTGACCCGTTCTGCCGGGTTGCTGAATGTGGAAATTTCTGGCGAAGGTTCGATGGAAATTGCCCGACGTTCCCGTGGCACGCCGCGTATTGCTAATCGGTTGTTACGTCGTGTCAGGGATTATGCGGAAGTCAAAGCGGATGGAGATGTAAGTCGTGAGGTGGCAGATGCCGCTTTGCTGATGCTGGATGTGGATGTGATCGGCCTTGATGTCATGGACCGAAAACTGCTCCAGACAGTCATTGAAAAATTTGGTGGCGGACCTGTGGGTGTTGATAACCTCGCAGCCGCAATTGGTGAAGAACGAGATACCATTGAAGATGTATTGGAACCGTACCTGATTCAGCAAGGTTATCTGCAGCGTACGACACGGGGACGCATTGCCACTGCTTCGGCTTATCGGCATTTTGGATTTGCAGTACCTGGTGGTCAGGTAGCCGGCGACTTGTGGGACGAATCTCAGTGAAAAGTATGCATGGCAGCTGTAAAAAAGGGGACATTCAAACCTGCCATGCTTATTTGGAAAAAGGTTTGTTGTTTGCATGAAAGTTGCGACTAGCCAACCAGAGTATACCCCGGCAATTTTCACCTGGACGGTCAGGGTATATTATGAAGATACCGACTCAGGTGGGGTGGTGTATTATGCCAATTACCTCAAATTCATGGAACGAGCCCGGACGGAATGGCTGCGTGCTTCAGGTTTTGACCAATCTGTGTTGCTGAATGAACATCGTGTCATTTTTGTTGTGCGCTCGGTTGCGATAGAATATCTCAAACCAGCGATATTTGATGATGCGCTGGTCGTCACTGTGCACCCCACACATATTGGCCGTAGCCAGATAGTTTTTCAGCAAACGGTGGAACGGGGGGATGTGCTTACAAAAGCAGAAGTGAAAATCGTCTGTGTCAACGGCGATTCGTTCAAACCTGTTAAAATCCCTGAAACAATCAGACAAAAACTAGGGAATGAAAATTGAATATCGGTGTATCGCAAGATTTGTCTTTTATTAGCCTGATTTCCAATGCCAGTATATTAGTGCAATTAGTGCTGTTGCTCTTGTTGCTGGGGTCACTTGTTTCGTGGTGGTATATCTTTCTGAAGATGTTCGCCATCAAACAGGCGGTCAAACAGTCTGAGGTTTTTGAGCGCGAATTCTGGAGTGGTTCTGATCTGAATTCGTTGTACCAGAGAGCGAATGCCGGCCATGGGGGAGAAGGCAGCATGGAACGCATCTTTGAAGCAGGCTTCCGCGAATTCTCCAAGCTTAAACGTCAGTCAGGCATGGACATCAATGCCGTGATGGATGGCACCCGCCGCGCCATGCGTGCAACCTACCATCGGGAAATGGATCAGCTCGAGTCCCATCTTTCATTTCTGGCAACCGTAGGATCTGTGAGCCCCTATGTGGGTCTTTTCGGAACGGTATGGGGTATCATGAATGCCTTCCGCGGGCTGTCCAATATGGTGCAGGCAACATTGGCCCATGTAGCTCCCGGTATTGCCGAAGCGCTGATTGCAACAGCAATGGGCTTGTTTGCCGCTATCCCTGCTGTTGTGGCATATAACCGCTTTACCCATGATGTAGATCGACTGGCTGTCCGTTTTGAAAGCTTCATGGAAGAGTTGTCCAATATTCTGCAACGTCAGGCAAGTACATGAGCGCTCGTCGTCCGCGCAAGCAGATGAACCAGATTAACGTCGTACCCTATATTGACGTGATGCTGGTATTGTTGATTATTTTTATGATCACTGCGCCGCTGGTGAACCCTGGGCAAATAGAATTGCCGCAGGTCGCACAAGCGCTCACACCACCAGTCGCACCATTGGAAGTGGAAATCAGAGCAAATAAAAAACTGTTTTTGCGAGACAGGGAAAAATCCAGCAAGGAAATTGAAGTCAGTCACGATGACCTGGTGAATGCAGTGAAGGAAAAACAGGTGCAAAATCCGGAACAGCCAGTGGTTATATCAGCAGACAAAAGTGTTCGTTATGAAGAAGTGTTGAATGTGATGGATATATTGCAGCAAAATCAGGTGAAAAAAGTGGGTTTGCTAGCTAAGCCGCGCGGGAATTGATGGAGCAGTTAGATGTGGGGGCATGAAGAACCAGGTAAGCGACTTGCCGGATTTTTGGCGGTGATCGTGCACCTGTTGTTTTTTGGGTTGCTGATCTTTGGTGTAAATTGGCATAGCAAGCAACCAGAAGCCATGTCAGCTGATTTATGGAGTGCATTACCCCCCGCACAAAAACCAGTAAAAGAATCGGTGGCCAAGCAAAAGCCCATTGAGCCAACCCCGCCAAAAGAAGCACCAAAACCGCCACCTGAACCTGAAGTGGTGCATAAACCAAAGCCAGAGCCAAAAGTTGAGCCAAAGCCGCCTGTCGTTAAACCGGATATAGCGCTCAAGGAAAAAGAGAAAAAACGCCTGAAAGAAGAAAAACTCAAGCAGGAGGAACTAAAGCAGAAGCAAGAAGTACTAAAACAAAAGCAAGAAGAACTAAAACAGAAGCAGGAAACGCAAAAACACAAGCAAGAGCAGGAAAAGCTGAAAAAGCAGCAGTTACAGGAGCAGAAAGCTGCAAAAGAAGCTGAAGCGCAGATGCAAAGGGAGCAAGCAGCAGCCAATCAGGCTGCTCAGGCAGCTTCTCAATCGAAAGTAAATGATTTTAAAAACAGAATACAGTCTAAAATAAAACGTTTTATTATTCTGCCATCCGACATGCAGGGGAATCCTCAGGCGGAATTTGATGTGATTTTGCTGCCAAGTGGCGATGTATTAAGTGTAAAACTAACACGCAGTAGTGGAAATTCAGTGTATGACAGTGCAGTAGAACGTGCAATTTATAAAGCACAACCCTTGCCGCTGCCACCTGAACCGTCACTGTTCAGTAAATTTCGTGAATTGCATTTGCAATTCCGGCCCAATGAATAGAACAGGTAAATCTTAAATGGTGAACATGAAAAAATTACTCTCTGGCTGGATAGGCTTGTGTTTGATGTTGGTAACAGTGGTGCATACCGCACAAGCTGGTCTGACTATCGATATTACAGGTGGTGCAGCAACGCAATTACCCATTGCCATAGTGCCATTTGCTGGAGAAGTTGGCCTGCCACAAAATATGACAGAAGTCATTGGTGCGGATTTACAGCGTAGCGGACAGTTCAAATTAGTCAGTCCGGCCGGGATCGTGCCACAACCTCATGAACCAACCGAAATCAATTATCCTGCCTGGCGCGGACGTGGTGCCGATGCCATCGTAATTGGCAGCGTATCGCGTACTCCGGATGGTAAGGTGGAAATACGGTTCCGTTTGCTGGATGCCGCCAAACAAGAACAGCTTGCCGGATTCAGCTATATCGTTGCAACCGCGCAATTACGCTCAACAGCGCATAAAATTGCGGATGTGATCTATCAGAAATTAACGGGAGATCAGGGCGTATTCAGTACTCGTATTGCTTATGTCGTAAAACATGGTGGGCGATATGAGCTTCAGGTTTCTGATGCGGATGGTTATGGGGCGCAAACCATCGTGAATTCAAAAGAATCCATTATTTCTCCCGCATGGTCTCCAGATGGCAGCCGGCTGGCGTATGTTTCTTTCGAAAAGAAAAAGCCTGTGGTGTATGTGCAGTCCCTGTTAAGTGGTAGCCGCAACATTGTCGCGAATTTTAAAGGGAGCAACAGTGCTCCGTCCTGGTCTCCAGATGGCAGGAAACTAGCCATTGTTCTGACACGCGATGGCAATTCACAGTTATACTTGATCAATGCGGATGGCAGTGGATTGGCGCGCTGGAGTGTGAGTTCAGGTATTGATACAGAGCCAGAATGGTCTGCTGATGGAAAATGGATTGTTTTTACCTCTGACCGCGGGGGCAGCCCTCAGGTTTACCGCATGCCGGCAAATGGCGGGGATGCCAGACGTCTCACCTTCGAAGGTAATTACAATGTTTCACCTCAGTTTAGTCCTGATGGTAAATCGTTTACATTTATCCAGCGCAATTCAGGCCGTTTCAACGTGGCTGTGCAGGATTTAGAAACAAATCAGGTGCAAGTCTTAACCGACAGCGCCCTGGATGAATCACCCAGTTTCGCACCCAATGGCAAAATGATCCTTTATGCTACCCAAGTAGGTGGGCGCGGAATACTCGCTGCAGTTTCGAGTGACGGTAGAACAAAGCAGCGGCTATCTGTGCAGTCTGGTGATATTCGTGAACCTGCTTGGGGCCCTTTCGTTAAATAATCAATAAATCAAACAGGAGAATTTCAATGAACAAATTATTGTTAAGTGCGTTACTGGTCAGTTTGTTGTCTGCTTGTGCAAGTACTGGCACACCAGATCAGAAAGTAGCTGTAGAAGATAAAAGCATGGGACAGAAAACCACTGCCGATGCTGGTGCGGGCACCAGTGGCACCCAGCAGCAGGGAATGGCAGTTAATCCGTTGACCGACCCTAATAATGTTTTGTCAAAGCGCAGTGTTTATTTCGACTACGATAGTTCCTCAGTCAACAATGAATACAAGCCAATGATTGAGGCTCATGCCAAGTACCTTAACCAGAATGGCAATACCAAAGTCACCGTTCAAGGAAATACCGACGAGCGCGGCAGCCGTGAATACAATATTGCTCTGGGTCAGCGTCGTGCAGAAAGCGTCAAGAAAGTCATGAACGTATTGGGCGTATCTGATAAACAGATCGAAACAGTGAGTATGGGTGAAGAAAAAGCGACTGGACATGATGAATCCGGCTGGAAAAATGACCGTCGCGCAGACATCGTTTATCAAGGCGAGTAATCTTACGTTCGGCTGATCACACCGAAATGATTTAATCCCATCCGGTATGCGGTTTTTTTGGGTATGATCATTGGGTGCGTTGGCCGATAGTGACACACAGCGTTTTTCTGGGTTGGGGAATAGCTATGTCAAGTTGCTTCTGTTCCCTGCGCCACAAGGGACGCAACTGCGTCCCAATTAATTGACGGATCTTGAAGATGATACGTAAATACGCACTGATATTAGTGGTTGTTCTCAGCGGAACTGGCATGGCACATGCTGGATTGTTTTCTGATGATGAAGCCCATAAAAAAATAATTGACCTGCAACAACAAGTTAAAACGCTGGAAACTCGGCTGGCTACGCTGGAAGGCGTTGTGCAGAATCAAGGTCTGGTTGAATTGTTGTCTCAAGTGGAAACACTCAAGGGTGACATGGCTAAAATGCGCGGTCAGCTTGAGGTGCAGACCCATGATCTGGAAAGCGTGCAAAAACGTCAGAAAGATTTTTATGTGGATCTGGATACCCGTTTGCGTCACCTGGAAAGCGCTGGACCGGCTTCGCCTGTTACCGGGGTTGCTGGAAGTGCAGCAGGTAAAACGGGAGCAGCTAACCCGGCAGTGGCGGCTGATCCGGCAGCTGAGGCCAAAACCTATGAAGCGGCATGGAGCTTGTTTAAAGCAGGAAATTACCAAGGCGCAATTACAGGCTTTTTGGGTTTTCTGAAATCCTATCCCAATAGCAATCTGGCTTCCAGCGCGCAATACTGGATTGGTAATTCGTATTTTGCCTTGGGTGATTTCAAGTCGGCAATCGCTGCTCAGCAAAAGCTGATCAAACTCTATCCAGACAGTCAAAAAGTGCCAGATGCCATGCTGAATCTGGCCAGTTGTCATCAAGGGCTAGGCGATAACGGCGCAGCAAGAAAAACGCTGGAAGATCTGGTCGCAAAGTTTCCATTAAGCAGTGCCGCAGATTTGGCACAAAAAAGGCTTGGCAATCTAAGGTAAAATGTACCAGCTTTCAGGGCATGGTGGGTGTACCTTTGCTGAGCGTTCAAGTTTGCATCGTTGAGGTGGAATTGTCCGCGCCATTAAAGCCCTGGAGTGTATTGAAAGCGACCATCACTTTATTCAACTGCCGGATACAGCATGACAGCACCGCAACCAACCCTGCGCATTAACGAAATCTTTTATTCTCTGCAAGGTGAGACCAGTCGAATTGGTCTGCCTACCGTATTTATTCGTCTGACAGGCTGTCCGTTGCGCTGTGGTTATTGCGATACGGAATATGCTTTTCATGAAGGGGAGAGCATGCCGCTCTCTGAGATTCTCGAAAAAACCAAAACATATAGCGCGCATTACGTCACGGTAACAGGGGGTGAGCCGCTGGCACAGAAAGGCTGTATTGATTTGCTTAAGATGCTGTGCGATGCCGGTTATTCTGTCTCTCTTGAAACCAGCGGTGCACTGGATGTGTCGAAAGTGGATGTTCGCGTATCCAAAATTGTTGACGTTAAAACACCGGGTTCAGGTGAGGTAAGTAAAAATCGCTGGGAAAACCTGCAATATCTGACACCCCATGACGAAATCAAATTTGTGTTGTGTGATGAAAGTGATTACCAATGGGCAAAACAACAATTAGCTGAACACAAGCTCGCAGAACGATGCCCGGTCATATTTTCCCCGGTGTTTTCTACCCTTGAGCCGGGTGACCTCGCAGAATGGGTATTGCGCGACCATGTGCCAGTTCGCATGCAGATACAATTGCACAAATACTTGTGGGGAGAAGGTCGCGGCAAATAAGGGGTTGTAGGTGAATGAAACGCCTCCCCAATAATCTGGGTTAGAATAATGCACTCTATTTATTCTTCTAATCACGTTCATGAAAAAAGCAGTCATTTTATTATCAGGTGGCCTTGATTCCGCAACAGCCTTGGCCATTGCGCGCCACGAAGGCTACGATTGCTATGCATTAAGCCTGGATTACGGCCAGCGGCATCGCGCAGAATTGCAGGCAGCGGATAGCGTAGCAAAAGCACTGGGCGCTGCCATCCACCGAACAATCAAACTGGATCTCACGGTATTTGGCGGCTCAGCGCTGACTGATGCCTCAATTTCTGTCCCTACCACTCCCGGAGTAGGCATTCCAATTACCTATGTGCCAGCACGCAACACCATTATGCTATCCCTTGCTTTGGCATGGGCAGAAGTGCTGGGAAGCCGGGATATCTTTATTGGCGTGAATGCGGTGGATTATTCAGGCTACCCGGATTGCCGATCCGAATATATTTCAGCCTACGAGAAAATGGCCAACCTTGCGACCAAGTCCGCCATTGAAGGGCACGCGTTGAAAATTCACACACCGCTAATCGCCCTGTCCAAAGCGGACATCATTCGGCAAGGCATTGAATTAAAAGTGGACTACCGTCAAACGGTATCCTGCTATCAAGCGGATGACGCAGGGGCTGCATGCGGTAAATGTGACTCTTGCAGATTAAGACGTCAGGGATTTGCAGAGGCGGGAATAAATGATCCGACAAATTACCAGTAACTGGTGCCGTACTACTTGATGGTATGGTAGGAATGTACTAACTATTTAATTAAATTAAGAAATTTTGCAAATAGTGATTGAGATTTATTTCTATTAGATTAAAATTCGCATGGTAAATAAATGAATGGTTTTGTAGAAAGGCCTCTTAAGATTTTCGGAACAGAGCCGTTACATAAGTCATGCCGCATGATAATTAGAATGAGAGGAAAATTGAATGGTATTTGAAAGTTTTGGACAAGCCCAGTCTTACTTCTTATGGGCAACCTTCGGGATAGCCCTGGTAATGGGTGCTGTGGTCAATAAAACCAACTTCTGCACAATGGGTGCAGTGTCAGACTGGGTAAACATGGGTGATATGGGTCGAATCCGTGCCTGGTTGCTGGCCATCGCAGTTGCCATGATTGGTGTGATTGTGCTGGAGTCCTACGGCCTGATAAAGGCCGATTTAGCCTTTCCTCCCTATCGTGCCAATCAGCTAGTCTGGGCTGAAAATCTGTTGGGCGGTTTATTGTTCGGTATCGGCATGACCCTCGCTTCAGGTTGCGGTAACAAAACCCTGATCCGTATTGGTGGGGGTAACCTGAAATCCATTATGGTGCTGATCATTATTGCGACCATCGCCTATTTCATGGTGAATCCTTTCCCTGGTTCAGATAAAACGTTGATGTCTGTGCTGTTTTATGACTGGATTCGTCCACTTGCAATCACGTTGAACACCAAACAAGATCTGGGTTCCATCATTTCAGGCCCGGAACAAGCAGTGCACACGCGCCTGATTGTGGGTGGCATCATTGCATTCGTCCTGCTGGTATTTATCTTTAAAGCCGCTGATTTCCGCAACAACTTCGATAATATTCTGGGTGGTTTGGTAGTAGGGCTGGCAATTGTTGCAGCATGGTACGTAACAAGCACCACAACTTTAAATGTCGATGGTGAAAAATTCCCGTTGCAGAACTTCGTATCTGAACAGTGGGACATGTTGGCAAAAGAAGGTGATGTCAAACCTGCCGATAGCCGCCCGCTAAGCCCTCAATCCTTCACGTTCATCAATCCCATGGGACAAACCCTGGGTTATGTGGCTTCCGGGTTCAATCGCACAGTGCTGACCTTTGGTGTGATGTCGGTATTCGGCGTAATTGTCGGTTCATTGCTATGGTCATTGATCAGCCGTAGTTTCCGGATTGAATGGTTCGCCTCCTTTAAAGACTTCGTCAATCACCTCTTCGGAGCCGTCTTGATGGGCTTTGGTGGCGTACTGGCAATGGGCTGTACCATCGGCCAGGGCGTGACAGGTATATCAACCCTTGCAGTCGGCTCTTTCATCGCGTTTTTCGCCATTATTGCAGGCAGTGCACTCACCATGAAATACCAGTATTGGAAAATGATGCGCGAAGAGTGATTCGCTTCAAATAGTTAAGAGAAAAGCGCATAAAATAAAGGGTTTTCTCTTGACAGTACGAAATAGGAATGTATAATTTCACCCTTTCCTTGGGTCGTTAGCTCAGTTGGTAGAGCAGCGGACTTTTAATCCGTTGGTCGCAGGTTCGAATCCCGCACGGCCTACCAAGAAAATCAAAGGGTTAGTCAGAAATGACTAGCCCTTTTTCTATTGTTTTATCCGCTTAGTCCCCGTATTAGTCCCCGTTCGTGTTCAACCTTCTTTTTCCTTGAAGATAATCTAAAGCATCCAAGTGTTACTTTTACCCAAGAACATCATTTTGTCCATTTTATGGAGCGTGTCGTACGAAACAAATCGATAATAGACACTATCTAGGCCTATAAAGTGGGCTAGAAAAGTCGTGGATAAACCTGGTCACGTATAACCCCTATTTCAAGGCTTGTTTTCCAGTCATGCCATATCATCAAGCAGGATACTACGATCCTACGTGGATCGGATTATCAGCATTGTCTGTATCGTACTTTCTAAAAAACCATATATCAGAAAATAGAAATCTCAAAACAGGGATGCGCCCAGTTGTGGGTGTTGCTTTAACAGATGACCACTGTCGTGCATGGTATGAAAGGCTGACTTTTAAGAGTGAATGCAGCTCAAGAGAGTTGTAAGGCCAAAAATCTACTTTATTCCGAATGGCGTATGAAATGTAATTGTTATCTAATTATAACTAGCTAATTTACAAAAAATGGTAGCGAAAATTTAATTTCTGGAAATGAGATTGCTTTGGAAAAAGTGGGGGGTAGTATGGATTTAAAAAATCAACGTCGGGGATGGTCTATTCAGGAGGTTTGTGCCATTTATGGCTGGTCCCGTTCATATTTTTATCGACTGGAGAAGCAGGGTAAAGCGCCAAAATCCTTAAAGATTGGGCGGAGGCGCCTTATCCTCGAGTCTGCTTTGAAGGAATGGGAATCGTTGTTAACTTAATTTCAGCGCACTTATGTTTACCTGGCTTGTAAAAAATGAATACTTATCATTAATGCCGCGGACGCCAGCATGGGTTAGGTCATCATGCAAATTTTAGTTGGGAGTCCATGCTACTTGATTTAACTGGGTGTTGTGCAAAACAACGCGCAAGCGGATAAGCGAGGCAGAAACGCAGTCAGCGTGCTCAAAATAATACCGTAATCATCGTAATCACCGTAATCACCGTAATGGAAATAGATTCGGTGAGAATTAAAGTGGAGGGCAATATGTCTCAACAAAAAGTAACGCGGGATCAAGTTTTCTCAATCTGTGACCAAATGCAAGACGAAGGAAATGTGCCTTCAGTGATTTCGATTCGTTTGCTGACTAAGGAGGGCAGTCGTACAACGATTGACCGATATTTGGATGAATGGCGAGATCAAAAAAAGGACAAAGAGAATTTTCAGATAAAAATGCCTTCAGAACTGCAGAAGAAATCAGTAGGATTGATTGAAGAGCTTTGGTCGCAATTTAATAGAATGGGTTCGCAACAAGTTCAGGCAATGCGCGATGCAGCCAATAAAGAGTTGGAACAGGTTCGATTAGACTATGCCGAAACCTTAGATATTTTGGATGAAATGGAAGAAGCCTATGGCAGGGAATCGTCGCTTAAATTCGAAGCTGATGCGAAAATAAAGGAATATGAACTTCGAATTCGCACTTTGGAAGCTGAGATAAAGCTGTTAACAAAAAGTCTTGGCACTTGCATGCAGGATGCCAAACAAAAAACTGAGCAGAAGTGGGATCAGATAGTTTTGCTAGAACGGGAGGTGTCTAGCCAAGCCAAAGATTTGGCAAATACCGACAATCAAATCAGTGCGCTTAAGGAAAAACTTGAATCATTCGAAGCGACGAACGTGGAACTGGTAACCGAACGCAATCAGATTTATGAACTAACAGCAAAAAAAGAAGCGAATTTTGTGGCGGAGAATAAAAGGCTTGAATACGATAACCGTAAAATTCACGCGGAGTTAACGGATGCACAGCAGCATATTCTGTTATTGCAAGAGCGGGAAATGAACCAGCGTGAGAGTGCTGCATCCGCAAATGGTGAAATCCTGGCTTTGAGATTAATCTTGGAATCAAAAAGTTCGTTTATGAATAATGTAGATAATAAGGCTTAATGGGGGTGTAAATAATTTTGTGTAAACGGTCATTAGGCAGGAGACTGCCCCTTAACAAGGAAAAAACATGACCAAACGCAAAGTAGTACAGCCCGACCTGATTGATCTGCTGTTAGCCGATTACCAGAAACCTGAAGACTTGCTCGGCGAGAACGGGATATTAAAGCAGCTCACCAAAGCCATTGTGGAGCGCGCATTGCAAGCCGAACTGTTTGCCCATCTGGGTCATGACAGCATGCTGCCGTTGCCAACGACACCGGCAACACACGCAACGGCAGCAGTGCCAAGACACTCAAGGGCGATTTCGGCGCCTTGCCCATTGAGATCCCGCGTGACCGCGATGGCAGCTTCGAGCCGCAGCTCATTGCCAAACACCAGACCCGCTGGACCGGCTTCGATGACAAGATTCTGTCGCTTTACGCACGGGGCATGACAGTGCGGGAAATTCAAAGTCACCTCGAAGAAATGTATGGCACCGAGATCTCGCCAACACTGATTTCCTCGGTCACGGATGCCGTCATGGACGAAGTGAAGAACTGGCAGGCGCGTCCGCTGGATGCGCTATACCCGATTGTCTATCTCGACTGCATTCATGCCAAGGTGCGTGACAGCGGCGCAGTACGGGTCAAGGCGGTCTATCTGGCATTGGGCGTGAACCTCAATGGCGAAAAGGAGTTGCTGGGGCTGTGGGTGGCCCAGATCGAGGGGGCCAAGTTCTGGCTGCAAGTCGTGACCGAACACAAGAACCGGGGGGTGCAGGACATCTTCATTGCCTGCGTGGATGGTCTCAAGGGCTTTCCTGAGGCGATTGAAGCTGTGTTCCCGAAGACGACAGTACAACTGTGTATTGTGCACATGGTGCGCTACAGCTTGAATTTCGTTGGCTGGAAATTACGCAAGGCGGTTGCGGCCGATCTGCGCACCATTTACACCGCCGCGATCGTTGAAGAAGCGGAAATCCGGAAGGTGATTTACACGACCAATGCTATCGAGTCCGTCAACATGGGGCTGCGAAAGGTCACCAAAAGCCGGGGATCATTTCCCAATGATGAGGCATTGATCAAGTTGTATTGTTTGGCGCTGCGCAATATCAGCAAAAAATGGACGATGCCAATTCAGAACTGGAAGGTGGCGCTGAATCGGTTTACCATTATGTTCGATGAACGTATGTCGCAGCATTAAACGATAAACCGATTACACAAAATTCGGGACACCACCGGCTTATTTTTTACAGGCTCTCTATTTTTATTTTGAGTAAAACCAAGCCGCTGTTGTGAATTGCGTTTGAGGCGAAGAAAATTCGAACGCCTCGGGCTCTTTAATATGAATTTTATTTTTCCGTACATTTTATTTCCTTTTGTTGGTTGAATAGCCATCCCATTGCGAGCCAGGTCGGAACCAAAATTACTGTGATCGAAGCTTGGATGATAGCTGCGTTATCCCCTGCGGCCACGCGGAACGCTGCAACTATGGCCAAACAAGTATTGAAAATGAGTAATACTGCAATACTCCATAATCCAAACGTTTTTCTTGGGTTTTTCATGTTTATACTCGATATTTTGTGAAATTTTTGGGCAGCTGGGTAGAGGACAAATTACCCCTACCCAAGATGCTTATAATTTTGAGCTTTAACTATTGAAGTGTTTTTATAAGCCGTGATCACCAATCCAGGAAGTAACCTGGCAAGCAAATTCAGACATCTGCAGAGGTGTGATTAGATTGAGCAAGGCTGCATCCCGAATTCCTATGGCAATTGCCTGCTCCCTGGCACCCGCACATTCCAGCCTGGTTCCAATACCAATTTCTATGTTGTATTTGTCGAATCCGAGTTCAGCTAAATCGCCAATTGATTCATCGTAATCCCAATATGAGAAAGGGTTCATGCTTCGGAATTGCTCGCATATTACTGAGTAATGGCTGGTATTTGGATCCCACGAAAATGGATTTTGTTTAAAAGCTTTTTTAGTATTTATCATGATAATGATATTGTTCTTATTATTGATTGGTTTTTTCATTGTTATTTTACCTTTTATTGTTATATATACCGTTGCACCATGCATTGGCTATGAACATGATGCCTGAAATTTTATTTGGCGCAACTAATATGCAAAAAATAAATAAATATTCAAAATATGCAATATATTTACTAGTTATACTTGCGATAAACAGTCTAATTTGAGAAAATATTGATAAAAAAACTAAAAAAAATATGATGTATAACATTATTCTAACTAATTAAGCTGTAAGTAATGATACTTAAAAATTGAATAATGATAATTTATAATTATATGATGCTTTTCAGTCTTGCTAAGAAAAAGGCTCTGGGTGCTTCCTATTCGGGTGGATTTAATAAATTAATTGAAATTGCTGGGGGGGGAACTGGATTGCCTTGTTCGGAAGCGAAGTCTACTTGGGTTGTATTGCCCTGAATAGATTCAACCTGAACAAATAAACAATTGGATTGGCGTAAGTTCCCTATTCCATCTGCATTGCCTGCAACCAGTAAAAACAGTATAGTAAACGAATAAGAATAAGTGGGATCGCCGATGTGCGCAATAAGAACCATAACTTTTCCGACTTCATCAAAGTGTTTGTGCAAGCCCTTATGATCATAAGGGCCATCTTGTTATTCAACGCAGCGAACCATCAATCCATGCGAGGGTGTTCAAGCAATAATTTGAATTCCCTATGACAGCTTCCCTTCCAACAAACTTTGCCCACCTAAAAGAGCACGACGAACAGCTCCTTCGGCTTGGTATGTTGGCGGAGAAATATTTCCCTGATGACCCAAATACCTCGCTATTAAAGCTACGGCAGCTTGCAGAGCTTCTCGCGCAGCTAGTCGCTACCAAGGTTGGTTTATACGTTTCACCTGAAGAAGCACAATACGAACTGCTGCGCCGCTTGCAGGATCAGGGTATTTTGCCACGTGAGATCGCTCAGCTGTTTGGTGAAGTGCGGCGTGCTGGCAATGCAGCCAATCATGCCATGCGTGAAGATCATAGTTCTGCCCTGGCAGCTATGAAAATCACCTGGCAGTTGGGGCTGTGGTTTCACCGTACCTTCAAAAATCCACAATTCAAATCCGGCCCCTTTGTTCCCCCATCTCGTCCGAAAGATGAGAGTGAAGAACTAAATACTGAATTAAGCCGCCTGAAAACAGCACTGGATGAATACCAAACCTCACACCAAGAGACTGCAGAGCAACTGAAATCAACTGAAGCGCAGCTTCTGGAAGCTAAAGGTGAGCAAGTTTTCTGGGAGCAGATAGCTGCTGAGGCGAAACAGTCCAAATCAGCACTGGAAAAGCGCCTCACCGATCAGCAAGCTGTCTCTGCTAACCAACCCAAATCCACCATTATTCAATTTGTCAGTGCAGCCAATACGGCAGCTGCATCAGTGCAGCTTGATGAAGCAGATACCCGTAAACTGATCGATCAGCAATTGCGCCAGAATGGGTGGGAAGCAGATACTCAAGCACTTAAATACAACAAAGGCACCCGCCCAGAAAAAGGCCGCAATCTGGCTATTGCAGAATGGCCTACTGAAAGTGGCCCGGCAGATTACGTATTGTTTGTTGGTCTGGTACCCATCGCCGTCGTAGAAGCCAAACGCAAGAATGTAGATGTTTCTGGTGCCCTGCAACAAACCAAGCGCTATAGCCGAACTTTCACACCAACAAATGAAACCACGCTGCCCGAAGAAAACTGGGGGAGCGATGCCGCCTATCGTGTTCCATTTGCCTTTTCCTCAAATGGTCGTCCCTACCTGCGTCAACTCGCTACCCGTAGTGGCATCTGGTTCTGCGATTTGCGCCGGCCAGATTATCTAGGCCATGCGTTGGATGGTTGGTACACCCCGGAAGGATTAACTGCATTACTTAAGCGTGATGAAGTAAAGGCGCATCAAAAGCTCGAGTCCGATCCTTTTAACTACGGATTTCCTCTGCGCTATTACCAAAAGGACGCCATTCGTGCTGCCGAACAGGCAATCGAAGCCGGCCAACGAGAAATGCTGCTGGCCATGGCTACTGGCACCGGTAAGACTAAAACGTGTATCGCGTTGATTTATCGGCTGTTAAAAGCTCAGCGCTTCCGCCGCATCCTGTTTTTGGTTGATCGTTCTGCCCTTGGAGAGCAGGCCACTAATGCCTTCAAAGACACGCGCATGGAAAACCTCCAGACCTTTGCCGACACTTTCGGCATAAAAGAGCTGGACGAACAAGCACCAGACAGTGATACCGCTGTGCATATCGCAACCATACAAGGCATGGTGCAACGTGTGCTCTATGCGGGCGAAGATGTTACGCCGCCCGCTGTGGATCAATACGACTGCATCGTCGTAGATGAATGCCATCGCGGTTACTTATTAGATCGCGAGTTGTCCGATACGGAAATGACCTTCCGTGGATATGAGGACTACATCTCAAAATATCGCCGCGTGCTGGATTATTTTGATGCATTTAAGGTCGGTCTAACCGCCACCCCTGCACTGCACACTTCGCAAATTTTTGGCGCCCCCATTTACACCTATGGCTACCGCGAAGCAGTTATTGATGGTTATCTGGTAGATTACGAACCACCGGTGCAAATCAAGACCGAACTTTCCCAAAACGGCATCAATTGGAAAGTAGGGGAAGACGTCAAAGTTTACAATGCTCGCCGTAACCAGATTGACCTGTACAAAGCACCCGACGAAATCAACCTGGAGGTCGAAGACTTCAACCGCAAGGTCATCACAGAAGCGTTCAACCGGGTGGTGTGTGAGTATCTCGCCAAAGAGCTTGATCCGGCTTCACGCCGTAAAACCTTGATTTTCTGCGCCAACGACGCCCACGCCGATATGGTGGTGGACTTGCTTAAAAAGGCATTCGAGGTGCAATACGGCATCGTGGATGACGACGCCGTGATCAAGATTACCGGCGCGGCAGATAAACCCTTGCAGCTCATCCGCCGTTATAAAAACGAACGCAACCCGAATGTCGCCGTCACGGTTGATCTGCTCACCACTGGCGTGGACGTGCCCGAAATCTGCAACCTCGTTTTCTTGCGTCGGGTGAATAGCCGCATCTTGTTTGACCAGATGCTCGGCCGCGCTACGCGTTTGTGTGACGAGATCGAAAAAGACGCCTTTCGTGTCTTCGATGCGGTACAGATCTTCGAAGCTCTGCAAAACATGACCGCTATGCAGCCCGTGGTGGTAGACCCCAAGATCAGCTTCAGCCAATTATCGAACGAACTTGCCACGGTAACAGACGACGAATCACGCGACCTGGTGCGCGATCAATTCCTTGCCAAGCTGCAACGCAAGAAGCGCCACCTGAGCGAAAAATCCGCGCAGGATTTCGAAACCAAAGCGGGCATGTCACCCGATGCATTCATCCAGAAGTTGCGTGATATGCCACTGACTGAAGTAGCCGCCTGGTTTACCCAGAATCCGGACCTGGGCGAAATTCTCGACCGCAAGGGCGAAGGCAGTGCGCCGCCGCTATTTATTTCCGAACACGAAGATCAACTGCACAGCGTCGAACGCGGCTACGGCCAGGGCAAGAAACCGGGCGACTATCTCAAAGAATTCACTGCTTTCATTAAAAGCCACAGCAATGATATTCCGGCATTGATGACCGTGCTTACCCGCCCGCGTGAACTCACCCGCAAGCAACTGCGCGAACTGGTGATGGAACTGGACAAAGCCGGGTTCACCGAAACCAACCTCGCCAGTGCCTGGCGCGAGATGACCAATCAGGATATTGCTGCGCGCATTGTCGGCTACATCCGCCAAGCTGCCATCGGCGATGCGTTAGTACCATTCAGTGAGCGCGTCGATCACGCGTTACAGAATTTGCTGGCATCTCGCCCCTGGACAGCACCGCAGCGCGACTGGCTGAAAAAGATTGCCGCGCAAACCAAAGCCAACCTGCTGGTCGACCGCGAAGCGCTGGATGAGCCAGATCTCGTCTTCAAGCGCGAAGGGGGCGGCTTTAACCGTCTGGACAAGATTTTCGAAGGCCAGCTCCCACAGGTGCTCGAAGCTTTCAACGACGCTATTTGGCAGCAACCTGCCGCTTGATATTTTGCGGCAAATAGCATAAAGTAAGAATTCCTTACTTTTACGAATTGGAGATCTGTCATGCTTGCCAAAATGACCTCGAAAAATCAGCTCACCTTGCCAAAGAGTGTGACTGCTGCCGTTGGCCCTGCGGAATACTTCGACGTGGAAGTTCACAATGGCCAGATCGTGCTGACCCCGGTTCGCATTCAGCGTGGCGACGCTGTTCGCGCCAAACTGGCCGAACTGGACTTGAGCGAACAGGACATTGCCGACGCGGTCGTATGGGCGCGAAAATCACCTGTAACTAAAAGTTCACGCAAGAAATGACTGGTTCCCCACGTCCGCCCCGAGTGGTAATTGACACCAATCTGGTGTTATCTGCACTGGTATTTGCCCAGGGGCGGCTGACGCCACTACGCCATGCATGGCAAGGCACTCACTGTCAGCCGCTGCTATCAAGCGTCACCGCCGCAGAGCTTCTACGTGTACTCGCATACCCAAAATTCAAACTCTCTGCCGCAGATCAGCAAGAGCTGCTAGCCGACTATCTACCCTACTGCACCACTGTACGTATGCCCGCCAAGCCACCCACAACACCTGACTGCCGCGACCCGTTCGACTTGCCTTTTCTGCAACTCGCCATCGTGGGTAAGGCTGACTATCTGGTGAGTGGTGACCAGGATTTGCTGAGCCTTGAGGGCCAGTTTGCCTGCCCCATTATTACCGCCGATCAATTCATCAAGACACTAAACCTATGACCACCCACGACATCGTCGGAAAACTTTGGAACCTCTGCAACGTCCTCAAGGACGACGGGGTTACCTACCATCAGTACGTCACCGAACTAACCTACCTGCTGTTCCTGAAAATGGCCAAGGAAACCGGCAGTGAAGACCAACTCCCGGAAGGCTACCGCTGGAGCGACCTTGAAACCCGCGCCGGTCCTGACCGGCTGGAGTTCTATAAAATATTGCTCATCCATCTCGGTAGTCACGGCTCTATGCTGGTAAAGGAAATTTTTGCCAACGCAAGTTCCTTCCTCAAAAAGCCTGCCACGCTTTCCACGCTGGTCACGGAGATCGATAAACTCGACTGGTATAGCGCCCGCCAGGAAGGCATGGGCGACTTATACGAAGGTCTGCTGGAAAAGAACGCTAATGAAAAGAAATCCGGCGCCGGTCAGTACTTCACCCCGCGTGTGCTCATCGACAGCATGGTAGCAATGATGAAGCCCACGCTGGATGACATCATTCAGGACCCGGCTGCCGGTACCGGCGGCTTTCTCATCGCTGCCAATCATTACCTGCGCGAACACACCAACCCAGATAATTGGACCGAAGCCCAGCAGAAGAAATATCGCCGCAATACTTTCTACGGCATGGAGCACGTGCAGGACACCCACCGCATGGCGTTGATGAACCTGATGTTACACGGCATCGACTCCGACCCGGAGGCAGGCGGTATTCACTATGGCGACACCCTCAGCCCCGAAGGCGAAGCACTGCCGAAAGCCACGCTGATCCTCACCAACCCGCCTTTCGGCACTAAGAAAGGTGGAGGCCTCCCCAGCCGCGCCGATTTCACTTACCCTACCAGCAACAAGCAGTTCGCCTTTCTCCAACACATCTACCGGGGTCTGAAACCCGGTGGCCGTGCCGCCGTGGTGCTGCCCGACAATGTGCTTTTTGAAAGCAACGTCGGCACCGATATCCGCCGCGACCTGATGGATAAATGTAATTTGCACACCATCCTGCGCCTGCCCACCGGTATCTTCTACGCCCAGGGCGTGAAGACCAATGTGCTGTTTTTCACCCGTGGCGAAAAAGACAAAGGCAACACCAAAGAGGTCTGGGTTTATGACCTGCGCGCCAACATGCCGCAGTTTGGTAGGCGCACTCAACTCACTCGTGAGCATTTTATCGAGTTTGAAACAGCTTACGGTGATGACCCTCTCGGTGGTTCTAAGGCACTTGCGATGCGGCAGGATACAGGTGAGGCGGAGCGATTCCGGCGCTATAGCCGCGAACAAATCGCCGAGCGTGGCGACAGCCTCGACATCGCCTGGCTTAAAGACGACAACGATACCAATGGTGATGAATTGCCTGAACCGGCAGTGCTGGCACAGGAATCCATGGGTGAGCTGGAAGCCGCACTAGACGAATTGCGCGGAATTCTGGAAGAGTTGGGAGAAGAGATTGACGAGGTGGAGGCGTGAGCAAGCTGCCGAACGGTTGGGTAACCTGTTCTATTGCTGATGTTACTACCAATATTGAGCAACGCGAACCCACGGCGAATAAGCCATTTTTATATATTGATATTTCATCGGTTGATCGCGAAACAAAGAAGATTGTATCGCCACAAAAGCTTGATCCGCACGATGCTCCTTCACGTGCGAGAAAGGTCGTCAAAACGGGAGATGTGCTGGTGTCGATGACACGGCCAAACCTCAATGCAGTGGCAATTGTTGAGGAAACTTTGGATGGCGAAATTGCCTCTACTGGCTTTGATGTTCTTCGAGCTGACGAAATTGATTCTCGCTGGCTTTATTACACCGTTCGAAGTTCGGCATTTGTTGCTGCCATGACTGATTTGGTTCAAGGTGCTTTATATCCTGCAATCAAGTCCACGGATGTTCGGTGCTATGAACTTCCACTCGCTCCACGCACCGAACAAAAGCGTATCGCTGACAAGCTTGATGCAGTGCTGGTGCGGGTGGATGCCTGCCGTGACCGCCTTGACCGCATCCCCTCCATCCTCAAACGTTTACGTCAGTCCGTCCTTGCTGCCGCCACCTCCGGCAAGCTGACGGAGGAGTGGCGAGAGAATGCAAAAGCTACCCTTGATGATTGGAAGCTCACGTCCCTAGGTAGCATTGTTAAAGAGTCGGCAAATGGTCTTTCCAAAAGACGTGGGGAGTCCGGCAATGAGACTACAGTTCTCCGCTTGGCTGACTACAAGAATTCTGAACGTGTCTTGGGTAATGAAAGAACCATCAAACTCGATGAGAAAGAGCTGCGTAAGTTCAGTTTGGTGGAGGGTGACCTTCTCGTTGTGCGAGTGAATGGGAGCCGTGAGCTGGCAGGGAAGTTCATTTCTTACGAAAGCAAAAACGGTGAAATAGAAGCATATTGCGACCACTTCATCAGATTGCGACTCAAAGAGGAACTTATATGCCCCACATTTGCTCTTTTCGTAGCGAACTCAGGTATTGGGCGGTTGTATATTGAGTCCGTGCTTCTGACTACTGCGGGACAGAATACGATCAACCAGACCTCTCTCTTTGGTCTCTCAATACGCTTGCCTTCACTAGCAGAGCAATACGAAATCGTCCGCCGCGTCGCATCCCTCTTCGCTTACGCAGATCGCCTTGAAGCCCGCTTTACCGCTGCTCGTATCCAGGTCGAAAAGCTCATACCTGCACTACTCGCCAAAGCTTTCCGTGGAGAGCTCGTTTCGCAAGACCCAAATGACGAACCGGCCAACGCGCTTCTGGAACGCATCCGTTCTAAACCGTTGAGTAAGGGAAAACAGATAAAGACTCCGAGGAAAACTCCTATGACGAAATACAACACTGAATCCGTTAAGGCGATCATTCAGCAGATGCCTCAAGATCGCTTCAGTTTTGACGAGCTAAGTAATCAAGTCACGGCTGACTACGAGATACTAAAGGATATTGTCTTTGCATTATTGACTGAATCAGAGCCTATGTTGAGGCAAGTATTCGACAAGAAGGCTCAAGCTATGCGCTTCGAAAAGGCCTAACGATGAAATTGCTGCGTGTGCATGTGATTTCTGCCAAGACCTGCGGTGGCTTGCTCGATGGACTCGATCTGTGGTTAAGGAGTCCAAATGGCGAACATGCATTGTTTGATCCCATGTGCCTTATAGGTCCAAACGGTGCTGGGAAGTCGCAATTCTTGCAGGTTGTCGCTGAGGTATTTCAATCAGTTTTTCATTCAACAATTAGCGCAGAAGAACGTATTGAAGGAAATCATGATCTCCAGTTTGAAGTGGAGTATTTAATTCGCCCAGAAGGTGCAAAGTCAGATGTACATGTGCGCGTCGCACGTGTTGCGGAAGGTAAAAAGAAGCTCTCGGTAGTTATCCAAAAGCATGAGGGCGACAACTGGACTGACTGCAATCTCGCATCTGCCGAAACATGGGCTCTTCTGCCACGCAAGATTGTTGGTTATACATCAGGCGGTAACGAGACTTTAAGTCTGCCGTTCTTGCTTAGCCGTAGCGGGTACGCTACAGAGGTTGGTGAGCGTGCGGTAAAAGACGTGGGAACTGGCAACCAGTTGGTTCCTGACACGAGATTGATGTTGATCGACTACAGCACGCATTTAGAGGTGTTGGTCGCCAACTTGCTTTTGGCCTCAACAGATCAGCGATTGGCCCTCTTGGCGGATGCTCGTGTGGATGGACTGCATTCCTTCCGTTGCGTTGTTCAGTTGGCGCATAATGCCGCACCCAAAGCTCCCTCACGGCTAAAAGGTGTGTCATCGAGAAAAGGCATTCAATTGACGGAGGAGCTGGAGGGCTACCTGACTCAGCTTCAGCGCTGTGCAACCTGTTACCACTACGACGACAAGACCGAGACTTACACGTTTGATTTCTTCGTCGATCCGCAGACTACAAAGGCCTTTAACTTCTTTTGGGATAGTGCTCTTGATCTTTACTCTGCACTACATAAGCTGGCAATGTTGAATGACTTAGCCATCCCCAAAGTTACGAGGGAGAGGTTCAAGCGTGATACTAAAGCACGCCGGTTCGCATCAAAACTCCCTGAGCCACAGGATGAAGATAAGGTGTTCCGATTCGAGCAAGTTAACTTCCGCGCTAATGCCGGAAAATCAGTTGTGGACTATGTGTCGTTGTCTGATGGTGAACATCAACTGGCACAACTCCTTGGCACGTTCTGCATGGTTTCGTTTCCTAATGTGCTGTTCTTACTCGATGAACCAGAGTCTCACTTCAACCCACAGTGGCGTGTAAAGTTCATCTCAAAACTAATCGACTTGCCTACCACTCATGGTTTGCGTCGAGATGCGTCAGAAGCAGCACGCCAAGACTGTTTGTTGACGACACATGCACCTTTCGTTCCTTCCGATATGGCAAGGGAGAAAGTATTTATATTTGGGAAAGATAAAGAGACTGGTAGGGTCGCTGTTCGGCGGCCTGATATAGAAACTTTTGGAACTACCTTTGATGCCATTCTTGATGAGTGCTTTGATGTCAGTCCTCCAATCTCCGAGGTATCGCGTCAACAAATTGATGGGTTGATGCAGAGCGATGATCCAAATGAAATTCGAGATGGTATGAACCGCCTAGGTTACTCAGTAGAGAAAGCTTTTCTAGCAGATCGCGTTCGTCAGTTATCCAAGGAAGAGAAAAAGTAACATGTTTTATGGCTATCCGATTGCAGCTAACATAGACAATTGGTTGCATGATTGTCTATGCACTATGTTGGCTGATATTCACAATAAAATTGATGCTGGTCATAAGCCTACTAAGTGGCCTGATAGCATACCGGTTGTACGTCGTACTGTACTCAGTGCTCGTACTGGTCTGCGAGATCGTTTGAAAGCCTATGCGAAAGCCTACAAACTGCTGGATAATTTTGAACGACAACAAGTTGTTAACTGTCTCGCGCAGCAAAACTTGATCCCCGCGCTGGTGGCGTGCACGGTCAATTGTGAAAGAGTGGATGTCTTGCCTGAAACTATTCAGAAGCCAATCGCTAATCTATTTGATTTTTCATTCTCGTTGCTGACGCCGTTGGGTATACGGGATAAGCAGTATGAAATTATTTACAACGCTAGCACTAACCATGTTTGTCCGTTCTGCGGTTGTGAATATTTCGATGCTCCAGGAGCACCACGCGAAGACCTCGATCATTATCTTGCCAAATCGTTTTATCCCTTTGCTGCGGCAAATCTTGAAAATCTGGCTCCAATGGGGAAGAGGTGCAATGAGAACTACAAGCTCGCTGAAGATATGCTAAGGTCAGTGGCTGGCGTCAGACGCCAATCGTTTTATCCCTATGCTGTTCCTACAATAGCAGTTTGTCTAGACAGTTCTATTCCTTTCGGAGGCGGGGATGGGCGGACGCCTAGTTGGGTAATAGATTTCAATCCAAATCTCCCTGAATGCACAACTTGGGATGATGTCTTTCATTTGCGAGATCGCATCAAACGCGATGTATTGGACACTTCTTTTTTGCGGTGGCTCGGTGAGTTTTCAACTTGGTATAAAAAGCGGATAAATGTCCCTAACCCAACTAATCCTGTCCTCTTGAACGCCTTGAAAATTTATGCAGAGGATGCCGAGCTTATGGGATTCAATGCGCGCGAATTTCTGAGATCAATAGTGTTCTTTATGCTGCATAAGCATTGTTTTAATGGGGATGCGCGCCTGAGTGAGTTTATGAGTGATCTTGTGACTGCAACATAGGCTATGACTCACCAAGGAGATTAAAGATGAGTGACATCAAATTATTTCGCCTCACCCAAGGCCAAGCCACCGAACTACAAGGTGATGCCTCAGATCTCGAAAAGCCTTTACAAACGCTGCTCGAGAAAAATCTCGATCCGCTGCTCGGCATCCGCTTTCTCGCCAGCGAGCACTCTACCGGCAAGACCCATGCTGGCCGTATTGATACACTAGGTCTAGATGAAAACCAATGCCCAGTGATCATCGAATACAAGCGTTCGATGGGTGAAAATGTCATCAACCAGGGGTTGTTCTATCTGGATTGGCTGATGGATCATCGCGGTGATTTTGAGCGCCTGGTAACGAAGCAGTTGGGGAATGATGCCGCAGATCGTATCGACTGGAGCGCACCGCGTCTGGTTTGTATTGCGGCGGACTTCACTAAATATGATGCTCATGCCGTGCAGCAGATCAATCGCAATATCGAGTTGATCCGATACCGCCTGTTTGGCGAAGAACTGTTGTTGCTGGAGCTGGCTAATGCCACTAGTGCTGGGAATGGTGGTGCTGGCGGAGCGAAAGGTGGCAAGGCCGTCAAGTCGACATTAAATAAGGAAAAGACCACCACAGGCGACAAGACCTACGCCGAGTGTTTTGAGTCGCTTTCTGACCCACTGAGAGAACTACTGTCCTCCTTGGAAGATCACATCATCTCGCTGGGTGACGATGTACAGAAGAAAGAACTGAAGCTGTATGTTGCCTTCAAGCGCCTGAAAAACTTCGCCACCGTGGTCCTACAGAAAAACCGTTTGGTACTTTATCTGCACCTAAATCCGTCTCAGCTTAGTCCACTTCCCGCCATTAGTCGCGACGTAAGCCAAAGCGGCCATTGGGGTACTGGTGATCTTGAGTTGGCCATTTCTAACGCAGCCGACCTTGACCTCGTAAAGCCACTGATCCATATGGCTTATGAAGGACGTGGGAGTCGATAGAAGTGATAACACAAAGTGGAATACACTTTTATAGTATTTACCTGCTTTGCTTAGGGTGTTCTGATGGACAGATGTGAGGCTATTACGAAAGCAGGGAAACGCTGTAGAAACAATGCACGTTCAGGGAGCGATTTCTGCGCGGTGCATGCTAATGAAGTATCTGGCTCTGGATTGGGTGCCGCGCTAGTCGGTGCGGTATTCGGGGTTGCGGCGATACCAACTTTGGGTGGGCTACTAATTGGCGGGGCTGTTGGTGCCATTATGCGCAGCCTTCATAAAGAGAGCAGCGTAAAGAAGAAGCGTGTATTCGTCAGCTTTGATTTCGAGCATGACAGAGCCTTGAAGGACTTCATACTAGGACAAGCAAAGTTAACAGACTCACCATTCGAAGTGATTGACCATTCCCTGAGCGAAGCTGCGCCAGAACATAACTGGGAATCGAAAGCGCGTGCAGCTATCAAGCGATCCGATCTTGTACTTGTAGTGGTTGGTCAGCATACGTATAGGGCGCATGGCGTGCTAAAAGAGGTGGCTATGGCAAGAGAGGCAGATGTGCCAATCGTGCAGATCATTGGTTACAGTGACCGGAAGTACACTCCAGTTGTAGATGCGGGCCGCTTATATGCTTGGACCTGGGACAACTTAAAGCGGTTGCTAGGCTAATCTATCAAGTGCTGGAAAATGTGAGGAGTAACGCTTTGCCAATTTTGTATGAATTTGCTGTTCTCGGTGCCCCATTGGATGCTCAGGTTGATGAGCTTAAGGCAATCGTGGCGAAATCAATAGAACACTTCGGGTTGAGACTCAATCATGAAGTTTCATGGTTGGTTCGGCCAGCCAACTTTAACCCAGACCAGCACAAGGCTTCAGTAGCTGTCTTCTTTGGCGGGGATTGTGCTCCAGAAGCAAATTTGGAGGAGTTACTGCGTCGAGCCATTCCTGTGCTTCCTGTGGTCTCGAATCTATCTAGGGTGCATCAAGAAATCCCGGCAATACTACTACCACTGAACTGTCTGGATTACAGCAATGATGGAGCGCAACGTGTTGCGACAGCGCTGCTCGAGTGTGCTGGGCTGTTGTCACGACAGCGTCGAATCTTTCTTAGTTACCGGAGAGGTGAGGCTCAACAGGCTGCATTGCAGCTCTTCGAAGCATTGTCTGCAAGAGTGTTTGATGTGTTTCTGGATACTCACAAAATTGGTGCGGGTGAAGATTTTCAAGCCATGCTTTGGCATCAACTAAGCGATTCAGATGTACTGGTAATGCTCGACACCAAGACCTACTTCGATAGTCGATGGACTAGCGCCGAATTTGGGCGTGCCTTGGCCAAGGGTGTTTCCGTGTTGCGCATCGGATGGCCTGACTGCACACCGTCAAAGCGGACAGCGACTGCGAACAGTATTGAGCTGTCTCAGAAAGAGATAAATGCAGATACCGGCGAACTAGCTAGTGACGTTATTGCTCGTATCTGCATGAAGCTAGAGGCAGTTCGTGTTGAAAGTCATGCAGTACGCAACATCAATTTAGTGAGTAACTTACGCAATGCGATTGAGAAGATTCAAGGGCGATTCGTAGGGATTGGCGCCCACAATGCAGTGCATATCGAGTTGGCTAATGGGAAAAAGGTTGTGGTTTATCCTACCGTCGGCGTGCCTACATCGACAACTATACACGATGCTTCGGTAAATTCGCCGAACCAATCTGTTGCGGTAGTTTATGACCATGTCGGCCTTCACACTCGCTGGCTTGGACATTTGGACTGGCTTGGAAGTCACATTCGTTCTGCTCGATGTGTGAAATCTAGCGAAGCTGCTTGGCAGTTTTCTGATTGGGAGGCATAGGGCATGAGTGCGATCTTCTTGTCGGCTAGTGTCCCTATTGTGGGACGGAGTAATTATCATGAGACGGCAAATCCGTTTTTAATTCAGTGTGCGGTAAGGGAGATGGTCATTGCGGTGATTCGCCGCCACAAGATTGTTTGGGGAGGTCACCCATCGATAACGCCGATGATCTGGAGCATCTGTGAAGACTTAAATGTCGATTATTCGAAGAATGTAATATTGTATCAGAGCCAATATTTCAAGGATCGTTTTCCAGAAGAGAACCAACGCTTCGGCAACGTGATATTTACTGATGCAATTCCGGAAGATCAGGAAGCGAGCTTATTGCTGATGCGTGAAACTATGCTCTCTCGCGAAGACTTAGTTGCAGCTGTATTCATAGGTGGAATGGAGGGGGTGGAGGACGAGTACGATCTCTTTTGCCGATTCCATCCCAATGCCAAAGTTCTACCAGTTCCAGCTCCAGGTGGGGCTGCACGCTTGCTGGCTGAAATGCTAGACTACTTCGATAAAGCAGGAATGGACGATATAGATTTCGCGCGGTTGTTTCATCTGCATCTAAATTTCCAAGCAGAGAATTTAGAAGACAAGAACGCAGGTAAGTCAACAGATGAATAGAATGGCGTAACGCCGTAAATTTGGACAGAGGGGGTAATCGGTGAAGGTGTGGCAATAGTGCGCGTTCAAGTGTGGCTGTGAAAAGCTAGCAAGTTAATTTAAGGATGTCAGGTATATGGCAAAGAAAACCTTTATTTCGTATAAATATAGTGAGGCTAAAGCATTGAGAGACAATATCCTCAAAGCATTGGGGGATGACGCTTCATACTATCAAGGAGAGACAAAAGAATCACCAGACCTGACAGATACGACCACAGAAAATATTAAGAAAAATTTAAAAGATATGATTCATGGTACATCCGTTACCATCGTAGTGATATCACCTAATTTAAATGACAGTAAGTGGATAGATTGGGAAATTGAATATTCGCTAAAAGAGATTACAAGAGAAGATAGGACTTCAAGGACGAATGGGGTTGTAGGTGTCATCATGAAATATAATGGCGACTATGAGTGGTTAATTGGAAAGAGTTCTTATAACGATGGCTGCAAGCCGCGCACAATTAGTACAACTAAGTTGTATGAAATCATAAATAAAAATAGATTTAATTTAAAAGAGCCCAATTATATTTGCGATCAATGTAAGACAGTAAATCAGCTTGATGGGTCTTATATTTCCCTAATTGAAGAAGAATATTTCCTAAAAGATCCAAATAAGTACATCGATAATGCATATGAAAAAAGCAAAGAAATCGAATTGTATGATTTAACAAAAACTCGATAGCAAACTTAGAAATCAACGCCAAAACAGAAATTGGTTATGGCAGCTTAACCTCTAGTTCTTGCGCAGGCTAAAAATGGGGGAATACCCTGCTAATTTTGAGTTGAACACTTAGATGGTGTAAAAAATTTTGCGAATCAATATGGTCGGGCTCGGTGGATATTGAAAACTTTGACCAGCTTCAAATAACTGGGAACAGACCGCGGTCACATGACGAGCACTCAGGGGAGAAAACTTCATGGCTAGAAAGAAAAAACAAAGCACGTTCGAAGATTTGATCGGTATTGCCGCCTTGCTCCCATGGTGGGTAGGCATACTCCTGGCGATTATTACATACTTCGTCCTCCACCACTTTGCAACCGCTGAAGTAGCAACGCCCGTGTTACCAGAGCAAATGGGTACTGTCGTCGCACACCAACTCGGCAAGACGCTTGCCCTATTTGGGCAATACCTGGTTCCTCTGGCTTTCTTAATCGGTGCCGGTATTTCCGCTTATGGGCGGCATAAACGCGCCGCGTTAATCACAGATGTCCAGGAAGGTTCATCTTCTTCTGTTCTAAATGGCATGACATGGCAGGAATTTGAGATGCTGGTGGGCGAGGCATTTCGACGTGCTGGGTACACGGTGACTGAAACTGGCGGCGGTGGCGCCGATGGTGGCGTTGATATTGTTCTGAAAAAAGACGGCGAGAAATTTCTGGTCCAATGCAAGCAGTGGAAAGCATTTAAGGTCGGCGTGACAACAATTCGTGAGTTGTATGGCGTTATGGCCGCTGGGGGTTCAGCTGGTGGGTTTGTGGTGACATCGGGCATTTTTACGCAGGAGGCAAAAGCTTTTGCAGAGGGAAGAAATATTGACCTAATCGATGGTTCTAAATTGACGGCTATGATTAAGAATACACAACAACAACCTCAACCCATCGCTGCCACGGCCCAGCCCGCGTCTCAAAACTACCCGGATGCAACTTCAGACCCAAGCTGCCCGAAATGTGGAAGCGTTATGATCAAGCGGACAGCCAAGCAAGATGCCAATAGTGGCAATACGTTCTGGGGTTGCACCACTTTTCCTAAATGCCGCGGGATAATCCCGATTAACTAATGACGCGCTTCTTTCTTATCTGAAAAGTTCGATCTTAAGCATGTCTGCGTTAAATGTAGTTGAACTGCCAGTAAGTACGCAACAGAAACAATATTGTTGCAATTGCAACAATATTTGTTGCAATTATTCATGATAATTAAACTGGAACTATCTGTAAAACGGCATTGATTTATGCTCAGATTTTTATCCCGCTGTGCATTTTCGGCGGCATTATGGATGTTCATTTCATCTAAAAGATGGGGGCGTAACGTTAAAATGTGCTTACAAACATGATAGCTGTTTCCAGCAGTGTCAATGTCCCGGTTACATATGGTATCCGGCAGTCTTGTCTGAAATACTCAAGACAGTGCGCTTAGGTTTATCGATTACCTAGAACGTGTTCCAATTGGGAATTAAGTTTTTTTTACCCGAGTTATCCTATCCCTGCTGCCACCGCAGGTCATCTCGTTGCATCTACAATAACCCCTGTTGCTCATGCGAGCCCAGATAGATTAGAGATCGAGTCTTGCGACTCTCAATCGTGCAGTAAATAAAAGTGTTTTATTTGCCCTAGAAATAATCTCAATAGGGCGATTTAAGTACAGGTACGGAAAATCCGTAATTGGTCAAAGTATTAGCAGTAAATGGTTTTGCGTTAAGTCGAACGATCATCGTTCAACCGCTATCCATCTTGTTTATGTTTCAATTTAGAGCTCGCAAAGAAAATTGCCTTCCCCCTTAGGGGTCTCTCAAAATATCCACTAAACTCCACCCTTGATTCTCCGGCGCGAGCTTTTAGCGCGCTCCATTGAATTTCCAGATTACTACTTGTACTTCTAAATTGGCATTTCTGCCTTTTTGAAATGCGTTCTTAACATGAACGACTAATCGGACGAAGGTACGTCACCCCATAGCAATTTTTATTCTCCAGATTTTCATGGCGTTTGTAAACCATATTTTTTTTTAATGAGAACGTTCATCCATCAATAATCGTTGAAAAACTGTATTTAACGCTTGTATTCCAGTGTTTGCGAATTACTCACTGTTGGACATATGTTGAAATCATTTTAAATAGAAAAATAAATTAATATAAAAAGTGGCGATTTTTGCCAAGAAATAGCAAGGCTTTTTACAAACTGTTCTTACTCCAAGCTTCATTATTTTTGGCTTGTATGGGTTTTTCAATGCGCTATTTTTCTAGAAAAATGAAAATCAAGCATGCTGATTCATACCGGGTTTTCACAAACATCTTCTGTGGCGTCTTCAATAGAGAGTTGCAGTCGCTAATGCGATTTCTTCACAAATTTATTAAAAAGTGGTTTGTAGTTAAGCTTTATTGCCATGGTTTTAATCAGTTTAGGCAAGCTGCGCCCTATTCAGTTGAGACAGCACACGACAAAGGTATCCCCCGCACGTAATGCCCGCAGGTAATGTGTCAGCTCTGGACGATTAGCATTTTTCCCGCTCGCGGTTTCTTCGTAAATTTGCTGACAAACTGTTAGGGTGTTGCTATCGCCTAGTCAACGCTTAGCTGGTATAGATGGTCAGTTTTCAACTGGTGCCAACATTTATTTGCCACCGTGCTGTCGGAGCAGTTTGGCCACAGTGCCATGCTTCTCGCCTATCGCATTAGCCAAGGGAGTAATGCCATCCTGACCCTTTGCATTGACGTCAGCCCCTTGGGCAATCAACAATTCGACCACATTCTTATTCCCCACATAGGCTGCAATATGAAGAGGGGTATGTCCTTCATTAGTCTTGCTATTTACTTCGGCCCCCTTGGCAATCAATAAATTGGCAACATCCTTATTCCCCTCTTGTGCGACTTCATGAAGAGGCGTACGGCCACTATTGTTCTTGGCGTCGACGTCGGCCCCCTTTGAGATCAACAGCTCGGCAAAATCCTTGTCCCCCATTTGGGCAGCAAAATGAAGAGGGGTATTATATATATTGTCCTTGGCATTGACGTTGGCACCTTTTGCGATCAATAGTTCGGCAATATCCTTGTATTTTCCTTGAGCATTGAAATGAATATGGACGGCAAAATGAAGAGGAGTAGCGCCATCATTATATCTCTTGGCATTGACGTTGGCACCCTTTGCGATCAACAGTTCGGTAACATCCTTGTACCCCCATTGGGCGGAGGCATGAAGATGAGTCTCGCCATCTTTGTCTTGGGCGTTGACGTCAGCACCAGCAGCTAGAAGCCGACTGACTTCTTTTACGTTGCCCGATTCTGTCGCAGAACGAAGATCAATATTGACGTCCGCCAGTGTGTTAGTTACAACACCACAGAGAGCCAATGCTAGTGTGAAGTACACCGCTACGCTGGGCAACTTCATTAACTTGATATTCATCCTGAAATACTCCATTTTTAAAAAGGTTTTGTTACATTGGCTGAGCACTGCCAAATTTTTGGTTAGTATAACAAGTGTACAGTAGGTCTTGGTTAAAGCATTGTTGAATGAATCAGAATATGGCAAAAGCATCCCCATTTTTCTGTTTTTTCTAAATTTCTACCGATACCGGCATGCCCAGATTTGTTATTCTGTTTAGTGCTTGTAAATCAGCGCGTAATTTTTGCAATGAAACAGCAAGGTCTTATACCAATCTTAATTACATGTGGCTTGTGTTGTTTTTCCATTGCGCTTGTTTTCTAGATAACTGGAAAATCAGGCGTGCTGATTCTCAATTTAACGATGCAGTCGCAGCAACGGGGTTAAATCAGTGAATCGGGACATTTTTATATTGCGGAGGATAATTTATTTGCATCGTTGACCCCGAATATGTGAATTGATCGTTTAACTTACAAATATCCCCCCATTCAATTCACTGCCGGGATGAAGAATCATGAAAATACTATTCAATGTAGTACAAAGTCTCGTGCCCTCGAATCTGTGGAGCAGGCCTTTCCGTACCTATAAAAAATGGCTATGTGTCGCCCTGCTGGCTGCTTCGATGATTTCTCAAGTGGCATTCGCTGATGATCTCGGATTGGACATTGTGGTAGGTGCTGGCATCGGACTCGTCATCGGCAGTGTTGTTGGCGGCCGGGATGCTGCAATTGTTGGCGGACTGATTGGCGCGGCAATTAGCGCCACCGCAGGTGAACGGATCGAGTCTTCATACTCCTATGGCCCGCCCCCTGTTTATTATGTGCCACCACCGGTTTACTACCAGTCGGTGCCTGTTTACTACCAACCTGTCCCGGTGTATTCCTATCCTCCAATGTATTATCGTGGACGCCACCAGCATTTGCATCACCATGAGAGGGATTGATCAAATAAATGGTTGTCCATTTTTTGCATAACAGAAGGCTGCCCAATCATATGAGAAAAGCTTCGTTTTTCTTCATCTTGACCCTGCTGCTGGCTGTGTTCAACACGCCATCTATCCAAGAGGCTGGAGGCAATGTTAGCGGTTGATCCCGGTCTGCAACGCGTGGGAAATCCGCTTCCCGATCGAACACCTTGGAGAAAACCTGCCCATGAAACCTGTCCCGTTTTTGCTTCATTGCTGGAATGTCGCTTCCATCCAAGTTATATGCGCCAGTGTGCTTGCCTGTGTACTATCAGTTTTTGCCCCGCAATCCCGGGCTTGTTCGACCGGGGTCATGGTTCCGGAGGATCGAAGCCCTCACACGGAGTTCTTCCTGCCCACCGTGACTGATTCTATAGATAATTGGCCCAGTCAATATAACCTTACCGAAGGGGATTTCGTGCTCATGCTCTTGCCGGACGATGCCAAGATCAACATCAGGGGTGACAAGGACAACGCCTCGACCGAGCGCGTCGAGGAGGATGACAAGAGGATCTCAGGAGTCATTCGCTTGAGGTTGAGTCAGCCGGACTATACTTGGCGACTTCTCATCGCGGCCAAACAGGGAAGCAGCAGCATTGATATTGTTGCTGGGGCACAAAAGAAAACGCTGACGGTTAACATCAAGGCCTACGAGCCTCACATGGTATATATGCCACCCAAGCCATACACGATAGTCTTGGGCCAGGCGACGCGTGAAAGTCCATTTTCAATGTACTCAGGTTTGGATGTCGAAATTACCTTGCCCGGTGAACTGAAGGATGGTTGGAGAGCCAACGATGCCAATGAGAGTGGTGTTGTGCTGCAAAAAATGGAGCAATTGTCAGTCGCTGCAAGCGCAGATCATCCGCAAGTTAAATTCACGTTCTCCACCTCTTACAATAACGCTCGTAGTGAGTCTTACCACCTCGTGATCAAGCGCGGTTGTGGATTGATTAGCGGTGAGTCATTCCATTTATTTGTGCGCATGAATGAGCCACCGAAATGCTGACTTTAGCTGAAATTGCTAATCATGTAGCGGAGTCCCCGATGCCAACTCGCCTGTGCTGATAAATCCCTTAACGCACGCGCAAACAGCAGCAAATGGATAAGGCTGGCGCGTGGCAGGTCTCGCAATCAAACAGTTTGTATATCCATACTATTGGGCACCGTTCATCTTGATGCAACTGGCTGTAATAGTTGTATTCCCGTAATATGCTTAAATACTTGGAGTAGAATTAATGCGATTGCTCTTCTATGGTCTTGCCACTGCATTTATCTGTAGTAGCCTGCCAGCTTCAGCCGATATAATTTTACCCGAGGTTGCGGCTGCACGGGAACGTCTGCAAGCCACTCCTAGCACTTACGATAGGGTCGATAACTTTTGCATCGGTAAGAAACCCCAGGCGTCCTGTACGATACCGGGGTCGACTTTTTCCGGAGGCGGAGTGGGCACCTGCGAAAATACTGTCACCCAAAATGGATCGACCATCGATATGTCTTGTGTTCGTAATGGCGAAGTCTGGATCGATCGAAAATTGCCGGTAGGCGGATATATTAGTGACCCATACCTGTGTAAAATTGGCGAGGACAAGGAATCGGGCCAAAAGTGGGATTGCAAGCCCATAGTGCCGACACCTTCAGACCAGTTTTGCAAAGGTAAAAATATAGGTAGTCGCTGCATAGTGGTGCTGCGTTATCTGAACAAGAACGAACAGCATGAAGGCACCTGCAAGCAACTTACTGAAACGGAAAACTTTTATTATCAGGGGCATCGGACCGAGACGCGCCAAGTTATTCGTTGTGAGCCGCCGCAGGCAGCTATGCGTACCTATACGCCAGTGCACTGGCAGCAAAAACTTTTCCCCTGATTGAGTATGAATCAACTGCATGCATGGGGTCTGACACTGGCTTGCGAGATTCCGGTCATGTTGTTTCTTGTGCGCGCGCAACCTGCAATGCGCTTGTTGGTCATTGCGGCGACCGCATCCAGCTTGACCCATCCGGTGGCTTGGAAAATTGCATCTGTGCTTTCACCGGATGAATATCGCACGGGATTACTGCTGATTGAATCCGGTGTGGTACTGACAGAAGCAACATGGTATAGGCTTTGGCTTCGCGCGAGCTTCTGTAATACGCTATGGTGGTCGCTTCTCGCCAATACAGCATCGTTCGGAGTCGGCTGGATGCTATTGCGATCATGATGGCCATCTTGCCGCACGTCGTATTTTTAACTACCCTATTGCTGTTGGCTTTATGGTTGCCGTTGCCGCTCTACCTGATGTCGCTTGCATTATTCGGGCTGCCACACGTGATCTGGGAAATGGGATTTATACGCAGCCGCTATGCGGCGCGCTGGCCGCTGCGCTGGTGGACTGCAGTCTGGGTAGTTCTGCTGTTGCAAGCTGGTATACGCACCGCAGTATGGCTTGGTAGCTATTCGGCCGCTTCCAGCCAGATTGTCGATCTGCTTTCCCTGTTGCTGCTGGCGCTGATTGTCTTTTTGGCGCCGTTTCGCACCGGGTGGCGCGTGCGCATTGCGGGATTGTTCTTGGCAGGCACCATCATGTGGCAGTTGGAGCAGGGCGATATTTTGATGGTATTGATGTTGCTGGCGATAATGCACAATTTCACGCCGTTGCCGATGGTGTGGGATATGGCCCGTGACAGTCCACCGTTCCGACCATTGGCTTTGACAATCAGTGCCTTGTTCATGCTGCCGTTATTGGTGGCAGGGAGTAGCTGGACAGGTGCCGTTATCCCGTCCTCAGTTTTATCCTACGTGCCGCTGCTCGAAGGTCAGTTGCCGTCGGGGTGGGGTGGGTCGCACCGGCAAGCCCTTTTGTCAGCCATGGTTCTGGCACAATGTTTGCACTACTATTGCGTGATTTATTTATTGCCGCGCGCAGAGCTGCGGCGTGTCAGAAAAGTGGTGGTGTCATTTGCCGTACGTATTGGCGCGCTGATGGCAGTGGCGCTGATGCTTGCTTACTATATGATAGACTACAGCGCGGCCCGCAAACTGTATGGCGTTGTGGCGGGCGCACATGCATGGCTGGAATGGCCAGTACTGCTCATGGCTTTTCTTTGTGGTATTGGTAATAATGAAATTTGTTCGTCAGCTAAAACTGCCTACATTTCGATTGAAAAATAGATATGTGACAACAAATGCAAATGCGATATGATGCGGTAAACAATACAATGACGCGCTATGCCAGCCCAACTCTCCGACGAATCTTTGATGCTTAGTTATCGCGACGGCGATCTGCTCGCCTTTAAGGAGCTGTATCGGCGTCACAGCCAAGGACTATACTTATTTATAGCCTGGCGCTCGCCACGCAAGGAATGGGTAGACGATATAGCGCAGGATAGCTGGGCCAATCTTCATCAAGCGCGTGAGCGCTATTACCCGCAAGCCAGCTTCCGCACCTATTTGTTCCAAATTGCGCGCAATCGTTTGATTGACCTGTTAAGACAACAAGGCAGGATCGTACTGGCGAGCGAGCTCGGATGCAGTGAAGACAATAGTGAACTGTTCGATTCTCTTGCCGATGCATCTTATGATGGCATATCACCCGAATCGGCTTTGGATCAAAAACAGCAAATAAAAGAATTGCATGCAGCTATACGTGCGTTACCCGATGATCAGAGAGAAGCGCTTGTTTTGCAGCAGTTCAATGGAATGAGCCTGGAAGAGATTGCGTTGCTGGTCTCTGCCCCGGTCGAGACGATCAAAAGCCGTCTGCGTTATGCAATGCGTAAATTGCGCCAGCAACTTGAAAATACCACGGAACAAGGGGAAATGGCATGAGCCCCCGGGATAACAACCACACAGGTGATGACGATTTCGAAGCTTTCCTGCAAGGGAAGGGTGATCTTGCGCAAAAACTACAGCAATTGCCGCAGCCAACTCCACCTGCTGCACTGACCGCGGCAATTATGGCCCATGCTGAAACCGCCTTACAGCAGCGTTCACCTGCAAATGACGCGTTTATCCCAGACAACACACACAGCCCGGCACTGAGGCATTTTATGCGTCTCGTACGGTTGCCACTTGCGTTAGCAGCCACAGTGCTCATCGCCGTGATAATCGGCTTTCAGTGGCAGAACCAATCTTCAGGCCCCAGACCACTGGTGATAGCACAAAATCCAGTTGCACCAACAGAGCCTTCCGCTACAATGTCAGTACCGCCGAACTCCGGTAAATCCGTTGCCTTGCGAAAGGATTTGCACAAGCCAGCATCTAGGTCAGCAAAGAAGTCTCCAACAATTATTGCACAGGCTGATATTCCTGATGCTGTCCCCGGTGGAATTGTTTATAGGGGAGGGCCATCTAATGTACGTTCCGAAGCAGAGCCTGCTACTACCCCTGAACTTCCCCATACCCCTGAACTTCCCCATACCCCTGAAATTTCAGCGCCTGTCACAGCAAGTACCGCATCCGGTGCAAGCCTTGCCGAAAATCCAAAAGCCAAAGCTTGGCTCACGCTGATTGATGAACTGATCAAAGCTGATATGGAACAGAATGCGCTGGAGGAGTGGAATAAATTCCACAAAGCTTATCCAGACTATCCTGTGCCAGAAAAACTGGATGAGAAAATTAAGAAGCTAAAAAAATGACAATCATGGCTCCTTAGCTGAAATATGTTGGAATAGTCAATTTCAAGGGGTTACGGCCACGATCTTGCTGCGCAAGATCAGCGGGAGGTAAGTACATTATTGCGCCTGTTTTCACTCCGAATTATAGAAATCCTGGTGTGTTATGTACCCCTTTTTTTCTAACGGTGATATTTCATCGGTTTAGTTAAATTTAACGAAAAGAATTTAACCCCTTATCGGTAGCTGATTCGTTTCATAATTTAAGAATTCGTATGGCTATCCAAAATAGTGATCATAATATACTGGCCAACTTAGTGATTAAATGAAATTTAATCCTCGCTCTGACTATGCTGGCAATACTAATTTAGTAAGAACAGCAGTAGTGTGCGCATTTATCTACCGCGCCATATCAAATTGTTAGGTGGGTTATTACAAGAGGTTTTATATGAAAAAAATGATTGTTTTACTTTCAACATTATTGATGGCAATAGTGAGCGCCTCTGCCGTTGCTGTTGATACGCCTCCTGCAAAAGCGGGACTTGCCGCTACTGACAAGGTACAAGCTAAGGCAAAAGCTAAGGCAAAAGCTAAGTATGCTAAGAAGCATAAGAAAGTGGCTGAAAAAATGCGTGGAAACAACATCCATCCAGATCAGGGTTGCAACGATGGCTTGGACTATCAAGAGGGGCGTGGTACATGTACCTTTGCTAGGTAATTTCTTTGGAATGTCAGGTTGTAGCTAAAGTAAGTATGTAAAAGTGGATCGGCTTTGGGTGGCAGTCAACGTTCAAAGTATATGTTTTTCTGATAGGCAGGATTTTGTTTGAGTGTAGGAGAAATGAAGTTGCTGAGTTTAGCGATAAAGGAGGGGGCTGTGTAAAAATTGGGCAGCGCCAATCTGCTGTAGGATGTCAATGTTGATGGGGTAACTACATGAAAACAATTTTTTAAGTCACAGTGTTAGCAATTTACGTAAGTGTTTCTTTAGCCAGCTTCGCTGGCGATAATGATTGGCAGCATGAGAAGCTAAATGGTGGCAGTTACAGTAATGCCAACAATGGGCGATCCGATAACAGCGATCTGGACAAGGCCGGTGATACTTCCTAATAGACATTACGCCAGCAAGTGCATTGCAAGATTGCGCCAGATCAAAATGATAGAAAACCCCTTCATCGATGTAATAGCGAGAATGAGAATGGTGTATCTTTACTTAATAATACTTCTTTTATAACTGGTAAGGGATAACATATATGATATTGTTATTAAATTAGTTTTTCTCGTCGAGTTCCATTTTATATTTTTAAGTTGTGATATTGGAGGATTGTTTGATGAAAAAGATGATTGTTTTACTTACAACATTAATGATGGCAATGAGTGTGTCTGCTTGGGCTGCGGATGATGTGGCATCTGCTAATGACGGAGCTGCTGCTCCTACGAAGTCAGAAGCTAAGGCAAAAGCCAAACATGCCAAGAAGCACAAGAAAGTGGCTGAAAAAATGCGTGAAGTTAGTGATCCAAGTTCAGCACCTTCGTGCTTACCATACTGCCCTCAACCAAAAGTAAATGGGGGGTCTGGTGTGCGAGGTTAAATAGCAAATATTCATTCTGATTTCCTGTGTCTCCAATCAGATGACGTTATCTTTTAAATGACGAAAGTCGCAACTTAGTTGTAAGGAGTGCGCTTTTACTCACTAAGTGCAATTCTATTTTTTAAGTGGGTTACTAAAAGGGGTGTCAAATGAAAAAAATGATTGTTTTACTTGCAACATTAATGATGGCAATGAGTGTGTCCGCTTGGGCTGCGGATGTCGCTCCTGCCAAA
>JAYVLG010000205.1:0-13307 GCA_043759595.1 Sulfurirhabdus sp.
TGCAATGGCAGATGCGCCATTAATTGAGCGAACACCAATTTCCCTGTATGCATATCCAGACTCCTGACAAATGTCTGAAGTCTGCTGCAAGTTGAAATCGGTTACAAAAAAATATCGCATTTAATAAATTGTATTCAATTAGTTACTATGTGTTTAAATTTGAATCTTCGGACACTACTGATGTAAAGATTTGCTATTAAAATTTGATTTATGAATAAAAAATACTTTTTAATTTGCAAATTACATTTTAAATATTACATGCAAGATAAATCATATGGATACGACTGGCATAGTATCTGACAACCTGAAAACGCTAGAGTCTATTCAACATACTACTTCGAGATCACATTAGTCATCATAGGTGATAAATTTTGAAATTCCAGATTCATATCTAACTTCATTTGAACCAAAAATGAGGCCATCACCATCACTATACAATTATCTTGGCAACTAATTTGGTCACAAAAAGCCATAAATCGGTTGACTTCCTAAAACGTTTTACTATTATCTAAAAAAATAAAAAATTATATTCGTTTACAGTCAGATCTAACTTTATAACGTAATTAACGAGCCTATGACACCTTATTAATAATTACAAACTAAAACCACTCAATACTTATGGAGACATTCCTATGACTCAGCCAACGATTACTGCACCGTCCACGCCTAATGACGAGATTGAATTTCGCTTCAAGGAATATGATGCACTTCGTGAGGAAGTGATGGGCCGCTTGAAAGAACTCTGGAGCTTAGAAAAATTCGCGCTTGGTGGCGCAGCTGCAATCGCGGCATGGTTACTCACGCATATAAATGAAGTTGGCAGTAATCGCGTCGCCTGGTGGCTTCCATTTTTCTTTCTTTTCATTTGCGCTGCTCGATTTGCTGCTGGCATGTACCACCTCGGTTTTCGCGTATCTGAGTATTTAATCAAGACAGAGGAAAAATTCCTTGGACTACCCGGGGGCTGGGAAAAACGGTTTCGAAAACTAAAACCAAATGAAACCACTGCCTACGCGCTGGTCTGGATTTTTGCCTTAGGTTTGTCACTGGTACTTCCTTTCATGAAGGTTGGCTGTGCATAACAAATCATTCATCGCGTGCCAGCGACATCAGCGCTATGCACTACTGTCGCTGGCCGCTCAATCCACGTTAGCCATCTAAAGTGAGATTCCCCACCCACCCTCGATTCCGTCACAACCGTCATCCAAGTAAAGCGAGTGTGGTGCCTATCTACGAACGGATTTCGAAGTATCGTGATCAAATCGCCATTATGGCTGGATTTTCCTATGCTCTCGGATACGCTTCACGCGCGCTCCATGCTTGGGACTTTAACTTTGGTGCACTGCCAGGCGTTCGCTTCGACTATATCGTTGCGGGTGTATTGCTTTTACTACCCAGCGCTGGATTAGTGCTTTGTCTTTGGCTGCTGTACGTTTCCGGAATCAATTTAATAGCTTGGTCGGCGACACATTCCAAGAAATCCAACCTCGTTCAAAGAAGAGTCATTGGCCCGATCATGACAATCTGCGGCCTCGTATATCTCTCCAGCAAAGTCCTTCCACAATCACTAATAAATGAAAAGTTTCAAATACTGATGGCCGGAATCGTGTTAGTTTCAATGATTTTTGGCACAATCCTAGCTGCAGGAACTTCCGCTGTAGGCTCAACCAAATCCAAAGAAGTGCTTACGTTTGCCCCGAATCTCTTAGTCATCATATGGGGCTTCGTGATCAAAGTTTACCTTTTTACCTTACTGCTAATCACGTTCTTAATGGCTGCCTTCTCAGGTGCGTACATTTTGCGGTATGTGCCTCAAGAATTTGGTGGTGTTAAACCAAAGAGTGCCATCTTGGACCTTGCGACGGACCAAGTTTCGCCAGAACTTGTCACTCTACTAAGCAATCAATCACTATCAGAAGCATCAACATCCAAAATTGTGAGAACAAAGATGCTTGAAGTATTTTCGACAAGCGGTCCGTGGCTGATTCGCGTACCTGGTCAGCCCACAAGCACCAGCACTCGCTCCTTTCGAATTCCAGAGCAAGCTGTCAAAACAGTAGAGTGGGTCAGCAATGCAGCCCACCTACCGCGTAATAATTTTCGCCCACCTTGACGCGATGATGTCCAGACGAATTAATCAGCAACTTGCCGATGTTACAAATATTTAATAAATCACTCTCATATAAACTTGCAGAAACATCAAGCTCAATTACATGCTGTATGTGAGGTTTTTAAAATTTTCATTTAACTAGAAAATTGGAAAATCAGGCTACTGGTTCACAACTTTAGACTATTGATTACAAGTCGCAATGGGAATTTTTTTGATTGTTGCAATACTTTTATCAAGTTTTGAACAAATTAGTACGAAGCCTTTAATTGAAGTGCCCAGTTTTATCTTGTATGGCACAAATAAAAAAGGCTTGTTCCCCTAAGAGAAACAAGCCTTTTCATATTTTGGTGCGCCCGGAGCGATTCGAACGCCCGACCCCTTGGTTCGTAGCCAGAAGGTTATATGTTTCACCAAAATACACACAAGTTAATAATCCTTTACATATAGCCACTCTACACCTACCATTCGTTTAACGGGGTTACACGAAATTAGCTGAAAATGCACCTAATACGTAACCCCGGTGTAACCCCGGAGGCGGCCATGAAAACAGAATTCAACTTTACCAAAGAAGGGCTAAATGCCCTGCCCAATCCCGAACAGGGTAAGCGCGTAGTCTATCGTGATGCAAAAACGACGGGGTTACAAATCAGGGTTACATCCACCGGCATCAAGACCTTTTGCATTTTCCGTCGTATCAAGGGTGGTCATCCAGAGCGGATCACACTTGGCCGTTATCCTGAAATGACCATCGAGCAAGCCAGGCGCAATGCCGCCAATATAAATGCAGAAATCGAGAATGGCGAAAACCCTGCCGAGAAAAAGCGGGGGCATAAGGCAGAAATGACCCTTGGTGAAGCCTTTGAACGCTACATGAAAGAATATGCAGCACCGCATGGCGTTAAACGTATTGATGATATACGTGCCATGTGGGAACGCTGCCTTGGTGATTTACCAGACTTGCCAGCAAAAAAACACGGAAAAAAACGTACTAAACATCCGAAAGGCGTCAACTGGCAAAATCGTAAACTCGAAAAAATCAAAACTACGGATGTACGTTCCCTGCATTCTGCGATTGCAACTACTCATCCAACAATGTCTAACCGAGTGGTGGAACTACTAAGCACGATATTCAACCGCGCAATTGAGTGGGGGTTTAAGGGCGACAACCCAACAAAGGGAGTAAAGGCATTTAGCGAAATTAAGCGCGACAGATTTATGCAGCCAGAAGAAATCCCCCGCTTTCTTAAAGCACTGGCCGATGACACCAATGAAGCATTCAAGGCTTTCGTGCTGCTGTCACTACTAACGGGTGCAAGGCGCGAAAATGTCCTTGGCATGCGATGGGATCAAGTGAGCTTTGAACGCGCTGTATGGACTGTTCCTGACAACGTATCCAAGAACAAAGAACCGATAACTATCCCTCTCGCAAGTGACGCTATAGAAATATTTAAAGAACGGCGCAAAGAAACAGGAAGCAGTCCTTTTATATTCCCAGCAAAATCAAAGACTGGCTACATGACCCCACCCAAAAAACGCTGGGAGGCACTAAGGGAACGAGCTGGGCTGGGCGACCTACGAATTCATGACTTGCGCCGGACAATGGGAAGTTGGCAAGCTATTACAGGGGCATCTCTTGCCATCATAGGTAAAAGCCTTGGACATAAATCGGTGGATGCAACAATGATCTATGCTCGCTTACATATTGACCCCGTAAGGGATTCTATGGAAAGAGCTACAGCCGCCATGATGAGCCATGCTGGACTGAAAGATAGTGCGGAAGTAGTGTCCATAAAAAAGAAAACAGAAAAGTAACCTTCCCTACGTGGATAATGGGGTAAATCAAAGGAGGCGCATTACATTTTTCAAAATTACTTATTTTCAGATTTAATTTGATAACTCTGGGTTTTAGCGACTCGATCTGTGAACCTTGTTAGCGAATTCAGGACATCAAATCGAATGGCTGGGCATATTTGAACTGAAAGGGCTGAGTAAATATACTTTGAATAAAAGTCAGTGCTTGTGCAAGCCAAGTTTATCGAACAAGATGCGGTTTCTGCGTTCAGCGTCTTTGACTAGCTTGTCGTAGGAAATGATCTCGATCAAACCATTACCAGCGGCCAAGTTAAAGAAGTAGCCTTCGTTGTCCGCAGTCCTGTGATAACGACCATAAACCTGTTTGTGGAGGGAAGGTTTCAGATCGGCTATCAGATACCCTGTAAACCGAAGATTTGTGGGATTTATCTGGCGACCATCTATGTCATTCACATTGCCATCACTGATTTCCCGAAAACGTTGAATGATCTGGTCAGCAGGGTCTTTGTCGTAGTTGTCTCTTCCGGGTCTTTTGAACTCAATGATGATGACTCCACCACTAGATAAGTTGTCCAATTCTGCGACACCAATAGGAGTGTCATAGAAGAACGCAAAGATGTCAGGCTCTTTGCCTGATGTACCTTTAAGCCCAGGTATGCTGTTTAGCTTTTTATCGGACGTGAGAAGGGTGTGGTAGCAAAGCCGCTCGTCAATGATCCAAAGATTCTGTTGCTCGAAAAAAATGTCTTTTGATGTTGCTCCCATCGGAAAAATCATCTTGTGTAGAACTTTTTCAAATGGGTATTTGTCGTCCGTGCGTACTTTTTTCAGGCTTTGACTCACAAGATCGAGAATGGTGCGACGGTGTGCCACGTAGGCAGCGAGTTGGGCTTTCCCAATTTCGTTGGCCTGTTCAGCTACCATTTGAAATCGTTCTTGGTACTGCTCGAAAGTTTCCGTTTCAAACAAAGCCGCAATGTGACGTACTTCCTTGCGTACTGAGTCCTCTATGTCACGTTTCACATGAAGCAACGCCTCGTCAAGTTTCTCTGCTGTGAGTCCAGGTTGAATGCGTTGTTCAATAAGCTCCTTGTAGCGAGGATGGGTTAATGCACGGTACTCAGGTGCTTGTTCGACGAACTGTTCAATTTGCGTACGCTTTTCTTCGTTCGTCGATTTCAGGTCATCCGCCAGCAACGGGCGCAGTGTTTCCGCAATGCCACGATTGAGCGCCTGACGTGACACAAGTGTCTCGTCCAAATCAGCTTCGTCTTCTGGCTGAAAGGAAATTCTGGTGCGCTCTTGATTGGCGTGATCGTCGAGGTATTCTCCGGTAACCAAAATGATTAGCGTGTACGGCTCTTGATCAGTATCTATTAACCGTTCCGGTAATTCAGGCAACAGGTCACGCAATTTACTTGTTGTGACTTCCCGACCATTTGCACATAAGTGCATGTCATGACGAGAACGTCCATCACGGTGGCGATACGCTTGAAGGGAGAATGTGTGATCCAGTACGTCAAAAAAGCGTTCTTCAATGTGCGACAGCACAGTCGATTGAAAGAGTGTGTGTAGATCGATGGGCGCATACCCCGGCGACTCTAACACCATTGGTGGGCAAGAACGCGCGGCGAAACGAATCAAAAAATGGGCAAGGATGCGCTCTGAAATTATGGAGGGGTCATTGGGCCAACCACCCCTGAACTTTGAATCCATGTCCCGCATTGATAGCGTTGTACCCAGCGATTCTTTAACGGGTTTTACGTCGTCTGCACCCTTCAACTCATCTGCAATTGAAAAATCAAATTCACGCAAAAGAGTTTCATCTTGGCGTTTAAATACGCTACGGATGTGGACGCTCGAAAACACCTTCAGGAAGGTAAATCGTCCCACGCCTTTGCCGCCGACCTTGACCTTTGAAAGCGTGTGTGCTTCCTTGAACGAGGCCAAATTGGAATCGTCAAAGCCGACCCCGTCATCACTGATGTCAAAGCCGTCAAGAACCAAAGCATCATCGCCCCCTTGATGAGCTAGGTCGTGAGCCGCTACTAGCCGTATGCGAATTGAGTGACTTGGAAAACCATTTTTGTGTTCTTCGATGGCGTCAATCGCATTCGATATTGCCTCGAAAAGAGGCATCATCGCTTTTGCCTGAGACAGTTCCAGTCGATCAACCAATCCCTTTATGTTCGCCAGCATGATTTCATCCCTGAGTATCTTAGTCTTGGTTTATCGGCATTAACTATTTCACGCAACAAAAAGTCCAGATGCCCAACATGATATACGGTGGCTGGCGTCCGTATATCAATTAATATTTATGGCATCAATTATGCTTGCGTAATGGAATGATAGACAAGCTCTTTAATTTTTCTGCGTCACATACTAACCCTCAATAATTTGTACAGTTTGGCATGGCTGCTGTGTGCCTATTATCCAAGGATGACTGGTCTTTCGACGACAAGTGATGACCGTCTGAAACTGGCAACATTCCTTACCTATACAACTATTGTCCTGCCACTACTTCCGTATTTCAGTCTCCATAGGTTAAGATACAACCATGTGTGGACGTTTTGCCCTTTATAGATCACCCGCCAAGCTCAAGGAACATTTCGCCACAACGGGCGAACTGGACTTTCAACCTCACTACAATATTGCGCCTACCCAGGCGGTTCAAGTGGTTCGTCTCGATGAGACAGGTAATCGCATATTTACACTTGCTCGCTGGGGTCTGATTCCCTCCTGGGTGAAAGACACTGCGGAAATTCAGCACCCCATCAACGCCAAAGCAGAAACAGCGGCAATCAAACCGATGTTCCGCCACGCTTACCGCAAAAGTCGTGTGCTGGTTCCGGCTGATGGTTTTTACGAATGGGTGTCACAGGAAGGAAAACAGCCTTACTTGATCATGCTGCGGGATGGTGAGCCTATGGGAATGGGTGGACTACTGGAACGCTGGCAAGGTCCAGAAGGAGACGTGATGACTTTTACTATTCTCACCACCGAAGCAAATTCATTTATGGCAAAAATCCATAATCGTATGCCAGTTATTATCCGACCAGAAGATTACACCGCCTGGATCGATACGAATCTCACTGATGTCACCAAAATTCAAGCGATGGCACAGCCTTATCCTGACCGTCTTATGGAAGCCTATCCTGTTAGCCGCAAGGTCAACAGCCCACTACTTGATTCGCCAGATTTGATTGAACCAATGCGGGAATAAAACCATTTGAGGAGACTCAATAAACGATAAAAGCAGATTTGGATATACCGTCTGTTGCACTGTCACCAGAACATTGGTGTCACCGTTGTTAGTGGCTCAAGTGGTGGAAAAGTTAGCGGCCCTACCAATTGGTAAAAATTCCACTGCAAGTCCTAGTTCAGTACATCGTTAGATGAATAGAACCCGAACGCTGCCAATGAGTTTGGTTCTGCATACTTGACGTCTGGGTGCTGCGCGAGCTTGGCTGCGACTGCGCGTGCTTCCTTAGGCGTCATAGCAAACGGAAGGGTAAGAATTTGATCGCCATTGATCAGTTCCCCTCCAACTATTTTGTTGAGCCTGCGAATATCTTTCGCACTCATGGGTTCTGTTTCATGAAGAATATGAACTTCACCAGGCAAACTCATTGGCTTCAGCTTTAATTCGACACCTGTGGCTTTGCTAAGTTTATGCGCTTCTTTCTCGCTCATTACTTCCTCGTACCGCTCTTCTATCTTCCCATTGCCCCAATCATAGCGCCGATAGACATAGGTGCGAGCATGCGGTTTAAGGCTAATGGAAATTTGCGTGACATTAGGTGTATTCTCTTCTAGCATCAGATGATGCACCATGGGGCTGTGAAAAATCTCTTTTTCTTCACCCCAAGAGACACTCGCTAGTGAACATGTTGCTAAAATTGCAAGAAAGAGATAACGGAAAATCATTTTCTTACTCCCTGTCTGTTGAATTTCGTGCCAAATCGATCTTCCATATTTAATGTCGTGATCCTATTGAATTGCTGAAGTGGCACTGTTTCTTATTCTTATAGACAGCGATAACGTCTGAATCAACTGGCTGGAGTGGATTTATCGCGCAGGTTCGGTAGAACGCAGATCAGACTTGTTGCCTATAAGACCTAAATGGGTGTAGCTAAAGCCCTGAGCATATTTAAGTCCATAGCCAAGCGCACGATCAAAACCAATGTGTGCAAGCCATATAAGACCAGCTATAAGCGCAAATGTGTGTGGCAAAACAATGCCTGCAGTAGTCAAAGCTATCGCGCCAAAATAACTATGTGCAAGATTGTATGAAATTGCGCCAACACGCGAACCAAGAAGATAGCCGATAAAAGCCAGATCAGGCAGCAGAAATAGCCAAAAGTATGTTTGCCATGCAAAATGAAGTTTGTGATACATAAATGTAGCAGCAACCAGAATAGCCAAACCTTCCAAGCGAAGAATCAAACGTACATATCCAGTTGTAGCACTCAAAATTGGCCTCAAAATTCTGTGGATTCAACTCGATTAAGGGGCGATTTTCGAAAATTGTGGCTTTGTATCGAAAGCATTTTTTAACTTCGTAAGATCCATATGCTTTCCTAAACCAGACATATATCCTACAACATCAGGGTTTGAAATTATCCCCTGCATTGCAACTTGCCCAAGAACCTCAAAACTCACCTCAATAGCTTTTGGACCCTCGTATTGAATAGCTTGTTGAGTTTCAGGTTTGCATTTTTCGGTAAGTAAATTTACTAAAAGACCGGAAACGTTTTTGTTTAGCTCATCACCTTTTTCATTTGAAACGTTGCTTAATGCTTTCACTTCTGGATGAGAGGCCATAGCAGCAAATACCCATTTTATTAGCAAGCTCTTATCCGCTTCACTTGTGGATTTCACAAGACATTTAGACATTTCATCAGTAAATGGCCCGGCACAAACAGATGCCGATAATGAAGCGAGTACCAAAAATACAGCGGCTTTAGATTTCATTTTTATAATCCCTATTAATAAACCATCTGATTTGACGACTAATACTCAAAGCCAGTTAACGCGCTTTATGGTTGCCTTGGAAGCCCGACAAAATGGAGTATGCTACCTAACAAAACAATCGTAAGACCAAGTAGGCCAAAGGCGATGGCAGTAAGCTGCATACCACCACGCCAACCCAACGGCAGACCTTGGGTGCTAGTGCTACGCGTACTAAAAAACCAACCACCAAAGCCCAAATGGAGCATTAAACCATAAACTATACCGAAAACAAGTGGTAGAGAAATCCCCAAAACAGAAGCTCCTACACGCCCAGCCAATGTTAGAAGAACAATAACCAAGCAAAATATGAATGAATGCTTCCAGCTCACTACCGTACTACGTAAAATCCTCGCAGACAGTTTGATGTAAGCCGCATAAAGAATGCATATTAATGTAAGTGGAACTAGAGAGATAAGAATTTGCATGCGGTTTCCCGTTGGCCTAATGAAGAGGTAACCAACCGCCGCAGCGCGTCAGCACAGTGAGGACCCAGCAGTGCAGTTGTTGGGCGGTCCGTTTAATTGAGTTATTAAACCTATTCAATAGATATTTCCATGTATTTGCGGAAATTTTTGATGTAGTCGTCAAGGTTTTCTTCTAGCATCTTTTGATACTGACTAACGAAATACTCTACGGTTTCTTCACGTGTTGCGGCCATTTGATCAGGTGTATGAAAACCAGAAGCGCTAACCCATGCATTGAACCTGGTAACTGCATACATCATTGAAGCACTGACTTTACCGCGACCTATCTGCTTCAACTGATCGTTTGAAAGATCAATATGTGCGTCAGCGCGATCAAAAAAATTATCATCTACATCTTGAGCCATGGCGAATCCAAACGTGTATTGTAAGTCTGCAAACGACAAAAAAGCGAAGCATTTTGATGGTCCGCAGGAGCGCTGTCTTATGCGAATATTTCGCTAAGTTTAGGATATAGTTCATAGACCTTGTCCTCCGTCCACTTATGGCCAGAAGGTTCCTCTGGCATGGGATTCTCTCGGTTTATAACATATCCCACGGCAGCCTTGACACCATCTGTAACGGCATACAGATAGCCTTCGTAAAACCATCTATCCTCGTCAAAATCTTCTTCGGCCAATGATTCTGGATCCGAAAGTGCATTCTCAAACGTATGATGACCGCGAGAAATCAGTGAAGCACAGAAGTCAGAGAACGTGTCATCATTGCAACCACCATTGATGACGTATGCAGCACCCCAAAGCGGCCATGAATATGCACGATCCATCATTGAATCAAAGAAACGCGAAAATTCTATTGCTTCTTCTTTCGGTAACTCTGAGACCACTGTTTTGATGACTTCACACTTCTCGTCCATATCACCACCCGATTGATCGTGTGCATTCTGTACGATTTCCCAGAATTTCAACTCATCCATGCAACTCCCCCCTTAATACCCAAAATTAGCTAAGATAAATTTACGGCGTTAGATTTATTGCGACGGTCCGGTTAATTGAATGCCTAAGCGACATTGTCATCTGCTGCAACACCAATTGCTTGAATAAACTCTTCAATGTTGTTAGCAATCTGTTTTGCGCTTTCAAGCCCTGCAATGCAATCAACCATCACAATTGGCCACGGTTCTTGCCCTTCCATGTTAAATGCAATTGATTCCAATCCACCATTGCTGGCGAAAAAGAACAAGTTCGGAAACTCTTTACGGTAATGGCTATCTTGCCAGAGCTGAATTACAAATTGAATATCAAAAAGCTGAAGCCAAAGCGGAGGAAGTGCAAGTTCGCCTTCACCTCCATTTGAGAACATCAAAAGGTTGATATATGAATCTGGCGCTAGGAATGGCAGTTGTGTGTGGAGCTTCGAAATATCGTCGATTGTTGCTGGGTTAACGCTACGCCATTCTCGATCTGGAGCGTTGAGAATAAGGGGAATGTTGTTCATCGTCTCGGCTTAACAGTTATTCATATAACAGATTCGTTAGCAAATGTTTAGGCAATCTGGACGCCAAGAAAATGTTGCCACTTTTGATGACATGTAGATTATCTACATTCCGTATAACATACAAGAAAATTCATACAGACACTGTCAGCCAAGTTCCTCTCTGCCATCGTAGACTGTTTATTGATGCAGTTATACTGGTTTTGATAGCCCAATTCCCTGAACTTTGCAATGATCCTTCGGCAACCCAAGTTCGTCATTCGTTCTGTTCTTGAGTTTGCCATATGTTTGTCATAAATATTAAGTAGAGTGAAGGTTTAACGCAGTCAATTCAGCGCGTATGAATTTAATCACAAGGGGTTGGTATGGGAATTAAACGCACTATTTCTGCGGTTATTGGGGGGGTAATAATTTCCTGTAATGCAGCCATGGCAGGCCAGATGTATAACATTGACCCAACACAAAGCTGGGTTAAGGCGTATGTTCCAACTTGGATACCAAGTACCTGGGGGGCAAGTTACTCTATTGGTTCAAATGGGCAACTTGTACAGACACCAACCTTACCAACGTGGCAAACGGAATGGAATCGTGCCACTTTCTCTTTGTCTGGCAGCTTCGAAGGGATAACTGAGTGGTCTCCATGGACGCCAGGTGTGGGGCATTTCACAATTTCACAGGGAAACTTCATTGTAGCTCTTCCAAGCCCAGAAGCGTTCAATCCAATATCCATCTTTACTTTCGACAAGCCAACTGGATCTGTTTATTATGATTCAGGTCCATGCTCGCACGACCCTTTTAGTGGCCCAATACCAGGACTGTGGTTATGTTCTGGTTGGTCAACTGGCATCCCTGCATCTCTTTCTGGTATGTTTGATGGCAATACTCTCAACATCGAAGGTAGTACAGGCGGGAATTACACATCTTTTATTTTTTCCACCTACGTTGGTTTGACCCCACCGGCATCGGTTGATACAAACAATTTCCCACAGTTTCAACCGTATGAATATAAAATTGTTGCCAATGCTGTACCTGAGCCAGGAACAATACCGTTAATTCTTATTGGGATTGCAGCAGTGGTTCAAGTGGGCAATCGCCGTAAGCTCAAGAGATGATTCAAATTATGTAGCAGTGGTTGAGTATGATTTTCAAACCACTAGGCTGCAAGCCTCGCGACACCGCCGCAGAACTGTCTTGTGCATTTGGGTAAGAGATGTGCAGAACCAGATGGAAAGAGCTGTTTGGTTTCTGATAATCGATAACATAGGAACCTTCAGGAGTCTTTCCATCGCCTTCCTTTGTTTTTGTTCCTACGGGGTTGCCACCCAGCGCAACAAAATATTACTTAAGTGTTTCGCCTTTGTGGAATAGCACGAGCTTGTGTTCGGATTTGTAAACAACAATAGAATCAGCATGAGTACCATCAGGAAGCGACGAAGTCGGCTAATGTGCGTATAAAGCCAGGCTAAACAAAGCTACTGCAATTATGCCAACTGCTACTTTCATTGCACAACAAATCCTGTCAGAAAAGCCAACGCTGTAAAATATACGCAGATTAACATAACACCACAATAATAAAATGATATTGTAATAATTTACACATATTCACCATGCTAAAATCAAATCAAATCAACTTTTCTTACTGAGCGTGGTGGATGACATGAACTTGAATACAAATTTCAAGCAATTAAAATATCTTAAGATTGCTACTGTTATTCTGTTGTTAGGCATTGCCGCGCCTACCAGTTTCGCATCAGTCACTTATTATGAGGGAAATCTAGGAACATATAATTTTGATTTTCCAATAATTTGGCCGTCTCCTACATTTTGTTTAGGAACTAACCCTTGCGATGGCTTTTGGACACAATCTGCATTCCCTAGTCTGGCTATTGGCGACAATGTATCTTTAACTTCATCAAGCAGCTTTGGCTTCTACCTTGGCAACACTATCAGCGGAAATCTCTTGCTCTCACTATCACCTTATTTTCGTACGAATACCACTCCAACTCAGGATGAATTACTAATTAACGTTATGGATCGCACTTCCACAATTTCTACAAGTGATTTTGGAAACGCAACCTTTAGTGCAATTTCTGGTAATGATTACTATGTTTTATTGACGGGGATACCACGCTCTGGGCTAACTTATAACTTGCAAGTTTCCCAAGTGCCATTACCTGCCTCATGGCTGCTACTGTTATCAGGGCTTATGTTTTTTCGTCAGTTTTCTTCAAAACGGAAGATTTAGCACACTGGACACCGAATTCTTTTGCACTGCCACCGGCCACGATAGTCGAGACCAGTTCTATACGGAAAGCCAAAAATGCCTATATTTAGGTAGAGAAAATGTAGGGGGTTTTCTGTTGTGGTCTAATTTACACGGACACCTCAATAGGTGCAATATTCACCTAAAAGAGGAAAACGATGATAAAAGAACGCAGAAGTTTTACAGCTGAATT
>JAYVLG010000206.1:0-7816 GCA_043759595.1 Sulfurirhabdus sp.
GAATGGCAAAAACTTATCCACTACCGAGCGCCGAAATGCCATGGTGCAGCCCAGGTATTTATTCTTGGCAATGTTGTGCCATAAGCCGGGGGAAAATCCTCCCCTGCCTGCATAGAACGACTCTGCGACAACCTCGTCACCATCGTTTATGACTTTGGCATCACTCAAAACGAGCGTCACGTCAGGACGTTCATCAAAAACCTGAAGAAACCTGCTGACCTTTTCCGGATGCCAAATATCATCCTGGTCACTGAGAAAAATAATATCCCCGGAGGCCAAACGGATAGCTCGCTCAAATGTTCGCACTACGCCTTCGTTTGAAGCGTTGCGGTAAACCTTGATACGTTTGTCATTTAAGCTATTTACAACATCAAGAGTCGCATCAGAAGAGCAATCATCCACCAGAATTATTTCATCAGCCTTGCTGAACTGGCAAAGAATACTGCGAAGCTGCCGCTCAATATAGGGGAAACCATTGTATGTTGCCATGCAGACGGAGATCATTTTAATAAGGCCAGCGGTAAAATATGTATAACACTAGCTTAGTAACTAATCATTTCGTTTGCCGCTAACGCCTTTGAATCCATCGATCAGTCCTAGCGCCATCATCTTTACACAGGCTAAACGATTAGGTGCTATAAAACTGAATAAAGCTAAAACTTTTAAACGAGTAATAAAGTCGACTAACTTCCAGTTAAGTGGAATATAACTGCGGCGATATAGCAACACACTATTGCGAAACATGTAGTAATAGCGGAATGGGCGATGAAAATGCACAGTTCGTTGGCGAAATATAAAAATTTCCTTCCTCTGCTCCCCCAACGTATGGGTCATTACCGCATCGCACACACCGAATATTCCAAAGCCTTTGGCTTTCGCGCGAAGGCACCATTCAGTATCTACATGGTCGATAAATAGTGTCTCATCCATTAACCCCACAGCCTCAATTGCAGCAAGTGGCAATAGCGACCCGGACGAAACGATAATGTCAGCCTCGACAAACGGGTTCGCCGGGTTGCAAGCCAACAGAGTAAAACCCAAGGAACCCACTTTTACAAACTGAGAAAGAGAGCCTTTGTCACTGTCGCGAAATTGCGGTCCCAGCGCCGCTACCGTGACACCCTTTGTAACTAACTCCATATAGGTTGACCGAAGTTGAGCCACCATGTCTGGCATGGGAATGCTATCCTGATCCATCAATAAAACAAACTTCGCGTGATGATTTTGCGCCCATTGAATACCCACATTGTGCGCAACTGCAATCCCTTTATTTTCGTCCAGCAGGCGCAATTCACAAGCATTTGATTGGCGCGTCTTGTGCCATGCCTGCAAATCTACTTCGGAACCATTATCCACGATCACTATTGATGTAACTTGATGGACAAGAGCATCCAACAGGCGTCCAAGGACATCGAGATCTGGCTTATAAGTCACCACTACCGCACAGATGCTCATTATCTATCGGTTACCTTGCAATACCTCATGTATGAAAAATGTGTATTACTATTTTTATCATATGGATGTTCTTCCGACGTCTTAATGCAAAAATTTAGCATGGCAGTCATTTTCGTAATTGCAGGGTGATGATTGTATGTATCACACCCCTAAGCTTGGAGGTTAGTTTGCTGTTTATTGATTCTTGATGCATTCGTTGTGAAAGCGATAAAATGGCTCCAACATCATGAACGGATATTCATCGTATCCTTCTCCACAATGACTGAAAATATTTCCAGTAAGAGTATGGAAGTAGGCGCTTCAGCACTACCGCGATAGCACTTATAGTTTTATCCAACAAACTTTCTTTTATTCTGCGTAGAGACTCAATAAATGCGTACTTGGTGCCTAATGAAGCGCGTATCAATTTTATTTTATCTCTCTCAAAATCCGCGTCACCATATATAAATGATCTTCCCTGATCATTAAATACTGAGATGACTTCTCCAACATAAAAGTATGGAATTCCAAGGCCGACTAATTTGATGTTGTAATCGTAATCAGCCAACATCTTATAGTCAAATCCGTAAGGGTGTTTTTTGTAAACAAATCTTGGATAAAAAACCGCTTGATGACAGAAATTTGTCTTGGCCAGCTTAGATTTTGAAAACTTACCTCCGTAAATTTTGCCGCTTGAACGAAGTATGACATCACCATAATAAAGCGAATCAGGCACTACCATTAGCTTGGTAATTTTATCGAGCACATCAAGCAGCACATCGTCGCAACCAAGGAACATCAACCAGTCCCCCGACGCTAACGAGCACACTTTATTCATTGCATCGTATATCCCTTTATCCGGTTCGCTAACCAGCACAAAAATATATTTCGAATATTCGCTCAGTATGCTTAAAGTTCCGTCCGTTGAGCCTCCATCAACAACGATTAGTTCGATATTTCTGTATGACTGACTTACGATACTGTCCAAAGCACTTCTGATATGCTCGGCGCCGTTATAAACGACTAACCCTATGGATATTTTAGGGGTACTGATATTTATTTCACTCGGAAAGCCATGCATTGCTACCCTCCATTATTTGAATCGTCCCGTTATCCATCATTCAGAGTTCAAGCAATCCGGTAAATATACCTTTGACCTGAAGCGTACGCCCCGTAGCCTGATCGGAAAACACCGCCTTGAATGCCCATATTGCAAAGCCCTGTGCTTCAAGACGATCGATTACTTCTCGCCACAAAGCCAGCCTTATGTATAACTACACAAGTGGCCGATCCACTAATTTCTTAGATATGTGGAACACCTACCTCAAATTTCGCTTCAGCTTGGAATACCCAAGAATCTTTGGACACGCATGCGCAGCCTCATTTTTAGATATTCCATTATTGTAGAAATCTGTTGTAGCTTCTGTGGATTCAAAATTACGCCATTATTTTTTAATTGCTCAATAACAGCGCGTAGATCGTTAAGGTAAGGTAAATAAATGTTGTCTCGGGTGCATTTTGGCAATGGGTATATCCCGAATTCTGCCGAGAGCGATTGCTCAAGATTAATATCTACTGAAAGTAGTGGCCCAGAATTAATAGCTAACGAAAAGTGTTGTTCGGATTTAATAACAATTCTGAGATCATGAAAATGCCAAGTAACCGCGTTCCCATACGGAAATCGTGTCGCATTCCATGGAGCCAACATCAGCTCTTTATTGGTTAACAAATGCACGGAATTTTCAAATCTTATTGGCCAGTCTTCCAGGTATTTCTGATCGCCAAATTTGCCATCCTCAAATCTTGCAAAACACCATTCGATACACTTCTGCTCCCACCACTTTCTCACCGTCTCTCCACCATCCCGCGTAAAGGTCATGAATTGCACGCAATATTGCCCGCTAGTCGCTGACTGGTCATACTCCGGCGCATAGGCGTGGTCAGTTATGAGCACACTCTTTCCGGATGCGTCAAACTCGCGAAAAATAGGTTCCGGATTTTTTCTGAACCACAGATCGGCATCGATGTACGTCACGCGAGGGACTCCGGCATCCGCCTCGAAAACAAATCGCGGGGCGAACGGTGTCAGTGTCCAGCAATACTCTCCCTTGCTGCGGCCAGGTTTGACTGCCAGCAACTCAGGGGTTTCCAGCTTGCTTAATTGCAGGAGTCGTATATTGGGCAAATCGAGTTTGAATAACACTTCCTGCGCTTCGTCATCGACGCACAATATCCACAAGGTATAGTTTCCGGCATGTCGTTCCATAGACAGATGAAGCGCAAGCCCTTGAGGAAGGAAGAGACTATCAAATAACGTGACGAAATGCTCCATCACGCCCCCTGAAACGAATTCACGGCAGCAATGACCAACGCAATATCGTTATCCGTCATCTGAGGATGGCAGGGCAACGAAAGGCACATCGCTGCGTGACGTTCACTATGAATTAATCCAAGAGGATCCTGTGCGATACCTGAACAAGGCTCTTGCTTATGGATAGGAACAGGATAGTGGATGAGCGATTGCATCTGGTGCTGCTGCAAATGAGTCTGTAGCCCATCGCGCTGTTCGCAGGTAACTACGAAGAGATGATAAACATGCGCCGATGGTTCTTCTGACGAAGCAAGATGCTGGACAAGTGGATTCTTAATCCCTGCATGGTAAGCATCGGCAATCTTGCGGCGGCGCTTGGTAAATTCAGGCAACCACTTCAACCGCTCGGATAGCATGGCCGCGTGAATCTCGTCCAGACGGCTGTTCATGCCAAGTTCTGGGTGATGGTAGCGGACGCTTTGCCCGTAGTTGCGCAGCCGTCCGGCACGTTGAGCGACTGCCTCAGCATCGGTGACCAGCATGCCGGCATCGCCCGGCGCGCCAAGGTTCTTGGTAGGATAAAAACTGTATGCTCCTGCCGCCCCGAAGCTGCCGGCGACCTTGCCGTGCCAAGTTGCCAAATGGGCTTGCGCACAGTCTTCCACCAAGGCAATGCCGCGCTTGCTGCACAAGGCTATCCATGCGTTCATGCCTCGTACTTGCCCATAGAGATGCACCAGCACCACTGCCCTGGTCTTGGGTGTGATGCAGCGCTCTGCACTTTCAACCGACAGTAAAGCAGTTTGCGGGTCTATATCTGCCAGCACGGGCGTTGCGCCTGCGCGAACAATTGCAAGCACAGTGGCAAATGCGGTCATCGGCGTGGTTATAACCTCATCGCCGGGGCCAATGTCTAGCGCACGCAGAGCAATCTCAATGGCATCCATGCCATTCCCGACACCGACGGCATGAGCCACGCCACAGACGGATGCCCATTGTTTTTCGAAGGCCGTCACTTCGTTGCCCAGCACATACCAGCCGGACTCCAGCACGCGCCGCACCGCGCTCAGCATTGCCTCGCGCAATTCAGGTGGTTCCGCCTTGAAGTCGTTCATCAAAATCATATTTCTTTATCCAAATAATGACCGAGGTTCGCTTGATAGTAGGTGAGCGTCCGCTCCAAACCCTCATGCAAAACAACTTTCGGTTGCCAGCCCAAATCTTGTGTGATTGAGGAAAAATCGCTGTAATAGTCTCCGATGTCTATCGCCTTGCGCTCCGGTGGGAATGGAATTAGCTCAAACGTCCCGCCCAATCCCAGGTCGATCATCATCTCGGCCAAAGCCTTCAAGCCAATCACTTCGCTGCTTCCCAAGTTATACACCTTGCCGTTGGCAACATCGCTTGCGCCCGCAAGCAGCATAGCCTGAACGCAATCATCAACGTAGTTAAAGTCGCGCAACTGCAGGCCATCGCCAAAAACCTTGATTGGCTTACCCTCGATCAATAGTCGCACCCAAATACCCAAAAAGGTCTGCCTTGCATCCTTCACGCGCATGCCCGGACCATAAGTATTCGTCAGTCGCAGCGCACAGGCGCGAATGCCATACACATTGTTATAGAGCAGGTGATACCACTCTCCTGCCAGCTTGTTGATGCCATTGACATCAACAGGACGAATCGGATGCTTCTCATCGACCGGCAAGTAATCCGGCTTGCCGTAAAGCTGTCGGGTGCTGGCGAAAACAATCTTGATGCCGGGATTGGTCTTGCGGCAAGCCTCCAGGATTGATAACTGCGCGGCTGCGTTAATTTCAAGGTCTGTCTGCGGATCAGCCATCGAATCCATGTGGCTGGTTTGCCCGGCCAGGTTGAACAGGAAGTCTTTATCCTTGAGCAAATAGGCCATCGCAAACGGATCGCGCACGTCGCACACATTCACGGTAACCTTGTCACGGATATCCTCGATATTGTATGGATTGCCGCCGTATTGCGGAATAAGGCTGTCGACCAGCGTGACCTCTGCCCCTTGGGCTACCAGCGCACGGGCAAGATTGGAACCGATGAAACCCAGACCGCCGGTGATTAATACTTTTGCGTTGGCATAGGTACTCATGAGCGATCTTCCACGGTATTGATTGACGGGAAATATCTGCTCTCATTGATTTGCGCGCGATTGATTTTCTTTGCCAGCACGATATTGTCCAGATAGAGATCCGGATTCCGCGGCGTAATTAAAAACAGCAACTCGCCTAGCAGGTTAAATGGTGCCATGAGCAACAGCGTAATTAGAAGATTAATCCGCGCGCTCCTCGTTACGGTCTTTTTATAAATGTAAGTGATCAATAGCTGAAAGATCACCCGAATATCGTCCATGGACTTGCGTTGCTCAACAATTTCAAAGCTGTGTCTTTCCAGCAGCGCCCTGATCCCGAATGAAGAATATCGCGCAAAATCGTGCGGCTGCTCATGCTCATCCCAGACAAAGGGCATCGTCAGCAGCACCATGCCGCCAGACCCGAGCACGCGAAATACCTCATTCAGGAACTGCTCAGGATTAAACACATGCTCGAAAACTTCATTTGCCACCACCGAATCAAATGTCCCGTCAGCAAAGGGGAACAGGTTGCCGTCATAGAAGTAATCTGCCTTTTTACTGGCACGGCTTTGCGGGCTGTCGATCTCCAATCCGACATATTCATCGGAATGATAAAGATGCGCATAGGGCTTGCTTCCACAACCCACATCCAGGGTCTTGCCGGTGATATGGCCAGCCAATTCTGAAACATGCTTTGCCAGCCCCTTCCGCGCAAAATAAAAGGGGTTAACGATAATGCCCAGCCACCCCGGAAAAAATGCCTGGCGGTGATAGAAGAAAAATAAGCGGCGATAGATCGCCTTGAGAAGCTTGATCATCGGCAAGGCTCCAGCAACATGCCCTGAAATGAAAATTCAACACCGTTTGTAGTCTGAGCATAACCTTCAGGACTAAGGTTGGAAGCAACCAAACACCAGCTTTCCTCCAAGTGATGCTTAAACTCGGATAGAGAAAAAATCCACATCGGGTAGCTAGCAGAATAAATAACGGCCGGCACATTTTGAACGGTCAATTTATCTTTTCCAATTACTGAAAACGGCGTTCGATCAACAATCAAACAAGATGCAAAAACCATCTTCAATTTATGAATAAGCTCAATCGGAGACCCCAGGTATTGCAGCACACTTGATAGCAAAATCACGTTTGGCTGATTCTCGCTTAGACATTCTTCGATCGTTTCATAAAATCGCAGCTTCTCATCCTGAATATGCTTTCGCCCAGCAGCAACGTAATGGGGCTGCTCCACCACGTTCCAAAGCACATCTGGTAGCAACTGTAAAAATCTTTGATTTTGAAAATAACTGCTCCCCAGCGAGCCACCAAAATCCAGCACATTCAACTTTCCGCCATTTCGCGCGGCACCCCACATCAGCCCTGCAAGCACCGGCCACGCATACTCAACTTCATCAAAAAGTACTGAATCTCGTTCGAATGTAGCCTCTCCATGCTTGACCTTGAGAGTAGCGGTGAGAACCTTGGCGAGAATGTCTTCTGCATCGTAACCGGTGCATTGGGCGCTGGCTTCTTCCCATGAGGCGAAATCGCCCTCAAAACGAAGTTCTTCATCTTGTTGAGGGCGTTGCTGTTGACGAATCCAGCGAACTACGGCAGGGGGTAGCCAATCCAAGGTCATATTCTTCAACTGTTTAAATCGGATCGAATGATGATTCAATTTATCTCCGCCAAATTGTCAGGTCTTTATTGATCAGTATTGCTAGAGATGACATGTCATCTTGATAGCGCCTTAGTAATTGCGTTCGCGTGATGCTGTTCATCTTTGCGGGGCGCTCATTTTTTTTTCCCCATTCAACAAAATAATCTCGAGGCCATCTGTGATTAATTCTTGTTTTATAGGTATCTAGCATTCGAAATAACCACTGTAATTTTGGACTCAAGACTGCAGCAGATGGATTATCTCGCGGTAGCTCCAGTGGCATGTAATCTATTTCTATAAATTCCAGACATTCTTTCAA
>JAYVLG010000207.1:0-26321 GCA_043759595.1 Sulfurirhabdus sp.
CCAGTAAAATTCTTACGCTTCGTTTCACTCACAACCTGCTCCTCTTTACAGCAGGTTACCATCTTAATTCAATGTCCGAAAATTGGGGTCCACTATAGCTCACCTTGATCTAGATTGATTTTTGCTGTCCAATCAGGTCAGGGCCAAAATAATTTACAACTCGCTCCCCTAGCGGATCTCTGGAATACCATGCCGAAAAAGCAAACGGATTTTATGCGGTATCCATTCAAAGGTGCGAAAAAAGTCACTGCGACCACAAATACGTCTGCCTTGAATGTCACGTCGAGTGGCGGCAAGCCGACCACGTTCCAGCCATAATGCACGAAAACATGCCAGATAGATGGAGTTGAACAACCTGATATCGCGCTTGATAGCCGCGAGTACCATTCCTTCAAATAATAGCAACAACAGGTGCAGTGGCAGTATCAGATGCATGAATGGTGCCGGATAAGTCAGGTACATAACGAAGCTTTTATTTCGCTCACTCAGCGTTCGGCGTGTTGCCCTTGTTAAAAGCCGGTTTCCCGTAACCTTGCCCCCCCCCAAACTATAACCAACCCTGTGTTTGAAACCCGAATCAGGCAGCGAAATTACGGGGTACCCAAGAAGCCGCGCCAGCAGACATAGATACATGTCTTCAGCCAAGGAACCAAACCAATCAGGAAATCCACCTACCTCATTCCATAGTTTCTTCGGTATCCAGAGACAAGCGCCAATGATCATGCCAGCTTCCCCAGCCTTTTGCAAAGGAACAGGATTAAGAAATGGGTCCAGGCGGCTACCGATATCTATCAGTTCATTTGTCTCAGCATTAAATTGTGGCAGTCCAAGAATAATTGGCAGTTTGCTTGATAATGCAGACTTGAAAAGCGTGTTAAGTGCATCAGAAAATAGCGTGGCATCGTTGTTCAATAGCAGCAAAAAATCCCCGTGTGAAGCTGCAGCCATACGGTTATTACTGACGCAGAAGCCGACATTATGCGCACTAGCAATCAACTTTACAGATGGATAGTTTGCACGAATAAATTCAACAGACTCATCTGTTGATGCATCATCATGCACAATTATTTCAATCGGAAAATCACAATTCTGAGACAATACAGACTGTAGGCAGGCATCAATCACCCCCATACCATTAAAATTGGCAATGCAGACTGAACAAACAGGCTGCGTTACTTGGTCTGCAACCATTTCCATGTTCGCAAAACCCCCTCATCCAGTGAAACCCTAGGGTGCCAACCAAGGATGTTCTTAAGCCGGGATGCATCCAATACAATCCCCTTCACATCCACCTGTCTTTCAGGGCTATACACAATTTGCAAATCATGCTCACAAACCCTTGAAACAATCTCGACCAATTGATTCAGGCTATACCCTGCACCGAAGCCAACGTTATAAATTTCATTATTATCGGGCGTATCAATCAAGCGGCAGCATGCATCAACCATATCATCAATATAGAGAAAATCTCTTACAGTATTGCCTTCTCCCCATATTTCCATGACCGTCCCTGCTTGAAGATGTGACAGCATCGACCTGATAACGCCAAAACCACTACGCAATGGCTGGTTTGGCCCATAAATATTAGATGGGCGAAGCACGCTAACGTACCTGTCAGATGATGCACCAAATGCCCGCATGAACGACTCTACGGTCAATTTTCCAGCACCATGATAAGACAAGGGGCGTAGTGGGTGATCTTCATCTACGGGCAAGTAATCCGGATTACCATATACTGTACCGCCTGAAGAAATATAAATAAGGCGTTTGATATCCTGTTCCTGCAAAATCCCGAGAAACTCTAACGCAGGGCCAATATTCAATGCAGCTTCCATAGCCGGATTTTTTGCAGATACACTTGGGGTTGTGGCACAGGCGAGATGGATCACCGTGTTGCACTGAGGTAAAATCGCCTGTAATAGCTTTGCATCATCCTGACCACCAAAATGGAATTGAACATTTGGCAATGTATGAGCTGGTGTGTGGTGAGAAAGCACGTGAACAGAATAACCCAATTCAACCAATTTTCCAGCTAAAGCAAGCCCCAGGAATCCTCCCCCGCCAACAAGCAGGATACCGATACCACTCATTTTTCTGGTCTCAGTAAAGTCTGGTAAGCATCCCAATACCGTCCTGCACAGTCATCCCATGTACCAATTTGCATTTTTACCCACGCTTTAGCAGCTTCACCAATTTTTCTATTCTGCTCAGCTTCTTCAAGAAACATCAACCCACTCCTTAGATTAAAGGATGAATCTGTTAACCAGCCTGTTTCCTTATGCCCTAAAAAATCTCTATGGGCTGGCAAAGCAGAAGCAATAATAGGCAACCCTGCCGCCATTGCTTCGAGCATGACCTGAGGTCGTCCTTCATCATGCTGACTTAACGTTAACAAACCTGTCGCGCGGGGAAACCAGTTTTTTAATAGTTCAGAAGGGTGTGTCGGGCCGTGATAACCAACCCATGAAGGCAAAGACATTTCTTCTTGCATGGGGCCAAACAGATGTAGTTTGCGCTCCTCTCCAAACAAGCCTTCACCCCATTCAAACAACGGGCCAATCTTATTACGCGTAATACGTGAAATAACTAACCACTGAGGTATGGGTTCAAGATGACGAGCTACATCAAACCATGATTGATTTACACCAAAAGGAATCGTGCGAACTTCAGCGACATCTCCAAACCAGGTTTCAAGATCTGGCTGCATCCAGCTGGCATTGGGTGCCAGAATGCATTTACGTTGTTTGATTACACTTCGCAGCAAAGCACGCATGCCAGGCAATTTCAGCAAACCAAAATCACTCCCCAGCACGGTAATTAATGCCGGTATTTTGGTTCCCCATAAAGGCAACGCATTTTGCAACCAATTCACATGTATAACATCCACATCTACATTTCTGAAATAAGCCTTTCGGAGCATCCAGAGTAATTCTGGTACTTGGATTAATGCCAGTAGTTTTTTATTTCGCAAAATATTCGCAATACCGCCTGAACGTGCCAGTTCTATTAACCACTCACTATCTTTAGATGTACAGACATTTGTTACATTACTGGGTAAAAAACCTGGAGGCGACCATAAGCACAAATCCACATCATTCATTCTGCCAAGTGCAGCCGCCATATCATAGATAAAACGTCCTTGCCAATCTTGTTCATGCTGTGGAAAAGAAGTACTGGTCAAAAGCACTTTCAACTCAACAATGCTCCCGGCAGGCCTTTAGTGGCCAGAATATTCTAATGCTCATCAGAACCCGGTTCTTCAATATCTTTATAGTGAAGTGCTGAAATCTGCTCAGATACAATACCAATAAGAAAGGTAAAGATTGCTGAAATAAAGAGCAACGCGCTCATATTAGTAAATCGCCCTGACGAAAGGAATGTATAAATATAATAGACTAAACCGGTAAGGAAGAACCCAGCGCTAACTGGAAGAAACAGTTTTTGCGGAGAAAAAAGAGTACCTACTTTGATAATAATCAGCAAAAACCGAACCCCATCCCGCATTGGGCGAATATGACTTTTACCAATACGTCGTGGAGTGTGAATAGGCACATAGGCTACACTGTACCCGGAACGAAAGAAGCTCATCGTAATTGTGGTGGGATAGGAAAACCCATTAGGTAACAAGTAAAGAAATTTGCGGAATTTTCTGGCATTGACCACTCTGAACCCAGAAGTCAGATCTTCCACATTCTGCCAAACCATCCAGCTCGCAAACTTGCTAAACACATCGTTTGCTACCGCACGGTGCGCCCCCGCATGAGAACCTGAAGTTCTGGCTCCCACAACCATGTCAAAGCCTTCCTCATATTTTGCTAATAGCGCGGGAATATCCTCTGGCTTGTGCTGGCCGTCCGCATCCATGAAGATCAGCACGTCACCCCGGGCTGCCCGGGCACCAGATTTGACAGCGGCTCCGTTGCCCATGCTATAGCGGTGCAAAATCAGCTTGACCGAGTTGTTCGCGCAAACCTTGGCTGTGTCGTCGGTCGAACCGTCATCGACCACGATGATTTCGGCGTTCGGCAGAAGAAGGCACAGGCCGGGCAATAGTTGCGACAGGCTAGCAGCTTCGTTTTTGGCAGGAATAACAATGGAAAGCATTTTCACATTGTACATGGATTGGATAAACCCTTCATCTGCCTTGTATCAACTGTTTTTCCAGATGCGCGATGTCTCTTGCTCTCATGCCTCTTGGGTCGAGTTGCTTAATCAAGGCGATTTGTTCGCGTGCTTCGTTGGGGTGATGCATGGCGATGAGGATATTGACCAACCATAGATGTTGATCAATATCTTGCGGGGCCAACTCAATAGCGCGGTGCGTTGCTTCAGCGGCAGCAGCGTAATCATGTGTAGCATTAAAGCGATAAAAAGCCAGCGCGTTATAAATCAGCGCCTTGTCTCTCCCGGTAACATTGGGATTGCGCAACGGTGCGTGAAGCAATCGCTCTATTTCAGCCGTATTCAGAGGGCACGTCCCCTTTATTTTACAGTTGACCAGAGACACCAGAAGATCATTTGTATTCGCAGGTATGGCTTCATGTTCCAGACGATGGGTGAGTTCGTTCAGCCATATTTTCTCCACTGGCTTACCATGCAACTCACTAAGAAGAATTAGGCCAAACAACCCATTGATGTTATTTGTATTTAGGGCGGTCGCCTGTTCATAATAATGGCGTGCAAGCAAGTAGTTAGCCGCCTTCACGGCTGGATCAAAGGTGAGTGCGTTGGCGTACAGGTCACCCATTTCATTATTAGTCCGAGCCGAGACAGGGTGATGCTCAACTTCGGCGGACCAAAGAGTATAAGAATTTGACCAGGCACTGGCGCGCGAGAACGTGCCGGCGGCAAATAGCGCAATTAATAAAATTGCCACTGCACGACGGGGAAGTCGCGCGCTAGCGGCAATGAATGGTTCAAGTAAGAGATGAAAAAATGCCAGCAAAATGCCATACATGGGCAGGTAATTCCTGTGCTCGTGGACCAATTCCAGAGGGAATACTGTCGATTCCATGCTGTGCCCGACGAGGAAAAAGAGTATGCCAAACGCGACCAACGGCAGACGCCGGCGCAGCAGCCAAACACTGGCCATTAGGGCAATAATTCCAAGCATGGCAGGCAAAGTGGAAATCGGGTCAAACAACTGACGAGAAATAGCAATGTCATCATGATAGACGCCCATCAGAGCGATACTTGGCAGAACGGTCAAACGCAAATAGAACCAGACCACTCGCGCTTCTGTCATCAGTCGTTCCAGCAGGGTGAAATCTCGTTTTACATAGCCGCCCATAAACCAGTCCGGGTGCAGAGCGAGATAACCTATAATGGCTAATGCAGGCAGTACGGCGCAGACAATAAAAACAGTAATCAGAAAACGCCGGGCGGCTGGCTGGGCAGCTTCGAAGCGAAACAGAATAACTTCCACTGCCAGCATGAAGAAGGGCAACAATATGCCATTTTCCTTGCTTAACATGGCAAGTGGCGTATATACAAGCAGACCGACCAGAATCGCCAACATGCCCCCGCGTTGCCCGCTGTAAAGGCGTGCGCGCCCCCAAAGGTAAAAGATCAAACCAATAAAGGTAAAAAGCGCTGCAAGGCTGGCCATACGCTGCACCACGTAGAGTACGCTGGTCAAATTTAGTGGGTGCAATAACCAGGCAGCGGAAACGGCGAGTGCAAGCCATTCAGGGTATGCATGGGGAAGATCGGGTTGCCGGCATTTGCGATAAAGACCGACTAGCAAGCGGGTCAGAAAAAATATGGCTATACCATTCAGCAGATGAATGGCGAGATTGGTTACTTTGAAAGGGAACGCTACGGGAAAAGGCGAAATAGTATCTCTGTCAAAGTAATAATTGAAAGCAAAACTCAGCATACTGATTGGGCGACGGAATAAGCCATTGGGTATGGAAAATGCCGCTTCGGTCATGCTTTCCGGTGAAAGATCATGAAGTCGGAGATGCTGGTTGGAGACGATGTTAAGGCCATCGTCAAATATGAACGGGCCATGAAGACCGGGAAGATAAACCAAGACTGCCACCAGCAGGGCAACAAGTAGCATGAAACGAGGAATGAGCTGCCGCAAATTGATACCCCTTCGTGGCCAAAATCAGGTGTTAATATGATAACAAGCGTTATCGTGAATTCTTGACACACTATTTTTGCTTAAAAAAATTAAGGGGGCCAATGCCCCCTTAATTTACCAACCATTAATTATGTTACTTATTAATTAATTAAGCTTTAGGATAGAACTTCGAAGCTACAGTACCGTTGACCACCCATGACAGGCCACTTGTCGCATTACAAGTACCATTATACACAACGGTTTGGTTTGCTGATATACCATTGCCGATTGCATTGTAAGCGATGGTTACAATAGGAGCAGAATACGTACCGCTAAGTGTGATAGCAGAAACGTACTTGCCAGTAGGTAAAGTCACACCAAGAGAAAGTGCAGTAGGCGTAGAACTCATTACCACTGATGCATCACTACAGGTAACACCCAAAGCCAGCAGGGTAGGGCCAGCTAAAGCCGGACCTTCCTGCACTTTAGCTTTAATAGTGTAATCCTGATAAGCAGGAATCGCTACTGCAGCCAAAATACCGATAATTGCAACCACGATCATCAATTCGATCAATGTAAAACCTTGTTGTACTTTTTTCATCATGTAGCTCCTTAATTTTTTCTTGGGAAAAAACACAAAATTAATGTGTTTGTTATCTATAAAGCAATCTCTGTGCCAGATATGGTCTTTATTTAATGAAACCCAGTAATTCTGCCCTATGCTACTGCTATAACTGGAATTAATCACATACTTTGCCTAAAAGATTATTGTAATTTCCAAGCCCTGACACTTCTTTTATTAGTACAAATGTGCCCTTTTTTGTCACATGAAAATAAACCAATAAAGACATTTAGCTTCTTTCTTCACAACGCAGCCGCCACAAAATAAGCCGTTGCGGTGCATCAGTGAACAACACTCCTTGCTATGAATGGCGCAATGGAGCGCGCAATTCAACAAACTGCGCTGTTCAACACTTTACCGTTTACCCAACAACGCCGACCTGCCTATCGCCACACTTGATTTAATTTCTGACGACAGATCCGAAAAGCGTGCATTTTCTAACACTGTTTTCATATCTGACTTTTCTGCAATAGCCACAGCATTGGTGCGGAGACTATTGATTCCCTCTTCCCAGGCCAGCAGCATCTGCTTCCCTACTTCATGAAACGCAGGAAATTGCTTGGTGGCATATACCACTTCCGGTGCAACCTCTACCATCGCCTGAGCGGTTTCTTCCACTATTTCCCCCAGTCTTTTTGGTTGGATATTACAGCTTAGCTGGGCAAACAATTCTAGACTTTTGCCGGGGTGCCAGGTTTTTCGCCCTCCCATTGAAAGCCCTGGAGAGCTGTTATGGAAACCGGCATAGGCTTGCGTTGTGACTACATCATAGACTGGTGCCAGTGAGACATCGTGTCTACCTGTGTAAGTGAGAGCGACATTCTTAGCATGACAATCCGCATTGCGCACCATGAATGTGAGCACGATATGCCGCAACAACCGTTCCTGCATTTTGTGTTTTTCTGCTGATGGCACATAAGCATTAAGCGCCTTAGCGATTCTTTCCCATGTGGTGTTGTATTTTTGTTGCGGCTTCATCCCCAATAAAACACAGAAATCTTCCATTCCACATAATTAGGCCTGACTCCAAAAGCTCAGATTTGCCTTGTACAAAAAATTTCCTGATTAACAAGAAAGCTCAGTTTTAACCGCAGAGGCGCTGAGGCGCGGAGAAATTCAAGACTTAGCGAGAGTAAATAGACTCGCCAAATAACCTTGCATTACAAATTTATTATTTTTGGCACGCCAACTCTGCGCCTCTGCGGTTAATGTACAAAGTTGCGTAAACCACTTGGTAAACTCGCCAGCGTGGTGTTAATGATGCACTGCAAACCTATCCTCGGTTAATTGGCTGAGGATAATTGATATTCAGGAAAAATTTTTAAGAAAAATATTCTGCGCCAACATCTCGGGCATGGTGCAACACTCTAACAACAAGCAAACCATCGCCACTAGATAAATAGAAAATAATATATGGCGTACTCGTTGGTAAACTACGCAATCCATCGGATAATTCTGGACGCGACCTCCCCATCTCTGGCTGGCTAGCCAATAGCGAAACCGCTTTTTGAATGGAATCCATAGATTCATCTGCCGCAACAAGATTTTCTTCCGCTATGCTTAACCATATATCCAGAAGATCAGCTTCCGCTGAATTAGTAAAGCGAATACATGTCATCAAACAGCGCCCTTACGCGCTCGAAGTAACTTGCGGCCTTGTTGCTTCATGCTTTCAAAATCCACTTCATTTACATGTCCATTCTTTGCATCGTTCAAGCCCTTGGCAATATCAAGGCGCAAACTATCAAGCTTGGCCGTTTTAACCTGTTCGTAGGCTTCAAATAATCGTAAAGCCTCACGGATTACCTCGCTTGCGGATCCATACATACCGGATTCAACCCGCTGACGGACGCGCGCCTCTAATTCTGGTGGCAAAGATACGTTAATAGACATGGCTATCCTCCAAAGGAATATTCGTTAAGTGTGGCAGTTTATGCCATAAATTGCCAGTGACGTGTTAATACTAGGGTAGCAGCACGAATTGAGGGTGAAGGAGACTATATGTGATTTTATATGGATCAGAAATAGAAAAAGGGGCTGCATTCCTGCAACCCCTTATATTTCTTGGTAGGCCGTGCGGGATTGGAACCTGCGACCAACGGATTAATTGATTATTTAACCAACTGTTTTTTTAAATATATTTACCGACAGCAACTCGCCATCACCCGTCAAGGCTTGTCTACATTATCGCGACTTAACCCCCATTTTTGCAAAATATAACGCAAAAACAAATCACACTATCGCGTAACGCATGGACTGAATGTAGTTGACTATAACTTAGGTGTATTCAGTTCATTAGGTACTACAAGTTCACATAAGCGCCAATCAGAACAACTATTTTTACCGATCAAACTGTCCAGTCTTCTACCTGAAGTTCGGCTACCTGACAAAAAGCTTTGTCGTTTGTCACCAGTACTGCGCCTATGCTCATTGCGTGCGCAGCAATCAGCAGATCTAGTGGCGCAAGTATTTTTCCTTTCCTTTCCAGGTCTGCCCTCACAATTCCGTAATACTCCGCAACCGTGGCATCCCATGGCATTACATCAACACGCAACAAAAATTCCCTCACAGCGAGATGGAGCCGTTTTGCGTCTGGTCGCTTCGCCAAACCAAAAAGCAGCTCCCCTTCTGTGATCGCGGAGATACAAAGTGATGCTATCGGCACAGCAACTACCTGCCTGGCAACGGATGGATGCAGCTTAATCAGGTGGCTCACCGTATTGGTGTCGAGCATGTAACGTATCATTCTTTCCAAGCTTCAAAAGGGTCACGGTCCTGCTCGCCCTGGTTCCGATCTTTTTCATCCAGAAAGTCATCAGGCACGTCAGCAACCTTTAGTGCAGAAAAGAAATCATCCCACGTTGCGGGCTTGCGCGACAGAATAATATCGCCAGTCTCAGGGTCTTGACGGATAAAAACTTCTTTGGTGTCGAACCGATAAGCGGCGGGCAGGCGCACCGCCTGACTGCGGCCGTTGGTAAATAGTTTAGCTACGTGGCTCATGGGTATATCCTCTTGTGCTAACACATTTTCAGTATATTTCAGATTGTGTCATATATCAAGGCATATACCTTGTGAAATTACATGAGTGCGACTATCTTAAAAACAATGTCACAAGCGGCTTAACAATAGAAATAATTGGTCACAAAACAATAAAAATAGGGGGGCACAGCAGAAACAAAATAAAGTGAAGTGAAGTGAAGTTTTAAAGATGGGAACTAGGCATTAAGGCGTGAATCAAAACTGATAGATCAAGGCGATCTCTATTGACTCTTCCAGAAATGCAAAAGGGCCAGTCATTTCTGACTAGCCCTTATTATTCTTGGTAGGCCGTGCGGGATTCGAACCTGCGACCAACGGATTAAAAGTCAGTTGTTAAATCATCCTTCAATGTTTCACTGTGTTTATATTATCATTATATTTCCTAGTATTACATCATATCACCGTCTCAGATTGTATCGGAATATTTCAATAAGTGCCATAATATACGGGGACTAGTACGGGGACTAACAGCCCCACCCGATAATCTAAGTGGAGTGGAAATGGCCCGATTTTCTGAAAACTATCTTCGCACCTTAAAACCTAAAGATCGCATCTACAAAGTTAGTGAAGAAGGTGTTAAGGGAGAAGGTCGCCTAATTGTTAAGGTACTCACGAATGGCCGACGCGAATTTTATTATCGTTACCGCGAGGCATCTACTGACAAAACGATTCGTATTGGCCGTCACCAGCTAAAAACAAACGACGGGGGAATTACTCTCGCTGAAGCACGTGAAAAATTAGGTTTGCTGATTAAGCAGCATAAAACCCATGGCGACATTAAAGTTCACCGGATACAGCAAGCTGATGTAACTCGTCGCGAAGAACTACAAGAAAGCCGAAAGGGAACGCTTGAGCAATTGCTTAACGGCTATATTGAAAAAATGCGTTCATCCGGTAAGAAGAGTGTTTCAGATGTGGCAAATATGTTCAATAACCATATTATCGTGCCCTTCCCTGACCTCATTAAAATAAAAGCCAAAGATATTCAGGCGATAGACCTGGTGGAAGTGCTCGCTCGCATGGTAAACAAGGGTATTACTCGGCGTGTTAACTTAATGCGTGCATGCCTGCACGCTGCGTTTGCCTGGGGTAGTAAAGCTGACCACAACCCTGTTCGCGCCTCAAAAGAAGCAGCATTATTTGGAATTAACAGCAATCCTGTTGCTTCAATACCCATTGAAGCCGACTTTGAGCAAGTAGGGACCCGTAATCTGTCTGAAACCGAGTTAGGTAAACTCTGGTACGCACTTGAAAAAATTAATAGCCTGCCAGCAAAAACGTTACAGGTTACGCTTGCATTAGGTGGTCAACGACTGGAACAACTTACGCTTTCTCAGTGGCAGGATCTGGATGAAAGCAAGTGCATACTTACATTACGAGATCCCAAAGGCAACGGGGCGCCGCGTGATCACCTATTACCCTTGAGTGACTGGGTTTTACAATTACTGGCGGAGTTTAAGTTAGCTAATTCAGATGGTAAATACATATTTTCCACGACCCGGGGTGATATTCCTGTCAGAACGGAAACACTAAGTCACATGATCAATGACATTTCGAAAAAGCTTCAGGCAGATGAGCAAATTGAACCTTTCCGCATGGGGGATCTTCGACGAACAACAGAAACATTACTTGGCTCTCTCGGAGTAGATCTTCAGACGCGCGCATGGTTGCTTTCCCATGGACGTAATAGTGGAATACAAAAGAAGCACTACGATCAGTTTGAATATCTTCCTCAAAAAACCGCAGCATTAAAAAAGTGGCACAAGTTCTTGTCAAAGGTGATTATGGAGCAATCTTAAAAAATAGATTGGCTAAAGAACATCTGAACATGCCAATTTCTGAGTTAACTAATGCGATTTAAATGAACATACGTGAAGAATGTAGTGGTCAACTATTTCCGGACAATAAATTAAGTTTTTCTTCGGCTGCCACTGGTGACAGCCCACCGTTAAAGGAGTGGGGGCGTCTTCTGTTGTAGTAAGTCATCAGGTACTGGCTGATATCCTTACTGGCCTCGCCAATTGATTGATAACCCATCGCTGGTATCCATTCACTCTTTAAACTCCTGAACAATCGATCCATTGGGGAATTATCCCAGCAGTTGCCGCGACGACTCATGCTCTGAACCATACGGCATCGCCAAAGCCGTTGACGAAAAAGGCGGCTGCCATATTGACTGCTCTGATCCGAATGGAACATGATTCCACCTGGTTTGCCTCGTTGCTCATAGGTATGGTCCAGCACTTTGGCCACCAGTTCAGCATCAGGTCGATCTGATAATGCGTAACCGACTACTCGGCGGGCATACAAATCCAGAACTACTGCTAGATAAGCCCAGCGATTGCCTGCCCACACATAGGTAATATCCCCACACCACACCTGATTCGTTTGCCTGACACTGAACTCCCGATTCAATCGGTTGGGAATGTCTGGCCTCTCCACCTTGGCCTGTTTGTAAGCATGTGGCCCTGGTTGCTTGCAAATCAGACCGATCTCCTGCATCAGTCGACGTACCTTGAAACGACCGATCCGAATACCGTCATCATTCAGCAGGTCAACAATGGTACGACTTCCCGCGGCACTGCGGCTCTGGCGAAACACCTCGTTGACCTTCGCCCGCAGATAGACTCGCTCTGTATCAATAACCGACCGCCTGTGCCGGTGTTCGTAATAACAGGATCTTGGGATATCAAACGCTTCACAGACCATTTCAACCGAATCCTGCTCACTTAACTGGTCTATCAGCGCGTACGATTCAATTCGTCCGACATCAAGAGAGCGGTAGCCTTTTTTAGAATGGCTTTCTCCCGTTCCAGGCGGTTAACCAGGGCTTCTAGTTCCTGTATCCGCTGTTGCTCCGGGGTCAGGGCCTTGGATGTTGGCGTTATACCCTGACGTTCGTCCTTGAGCTGCTGGACCCACCGTCTTAAAACATTCTCACCCACATCCAGTGAGCGGCTCGCTTCGGATATTGAGTAACCCTGGTCAAGTACCAAACATGCTGCTTCCTGTTTGAATTCCGGGGTAAATGAACTGCGCATTCTGGTCATTGAACACCTCTTCTATGGCGGTAATATTACCACCTTGGTTGGTGTCCGGATTCATTAGACCACTACATACAGCGATGTCCCTATTGAAAGCTTCTGAGGAAACTTAAAGAACTAACTCGTGCATCACCGGAAATACCATACACGAGAAGAAGCTAAACAGGAGATCACCGAGTACATCGAAATCTTCTACAATCGGCAGCGAAAGCAGGCACGCCTCAGCTACTTGTCGCCTTCCGCATTCATGCAGCAGTTCTATGAAAAACAGATCGTTGCTTAATCCATTGGACTTCTATTATTTGCAACCGACCTCAGCCGGTGTGGGAAGTGTTCACAACTCCCGCAATTGGTACTCAGAGGTGACCAGCACCACCTTAAATCAATATATTTAATTTTGATAATTTGATGGGTAGTGGTTACGCTTTCCGAAAATTTTTGTTACTACACCGCAATTTTTAACCCCTTAAGTTGCGCGGCTTCGTTCAATCTGACAAGCCGGCCAGTCCGGAACCCCGGAGAGTTTCATGTTTGCACGCCTATTCGTAATTATTATTCTTGCCACTGCTGCGGCAACCAGCGCGCATGCCGCAGCAGTGGCAGCATAGCTGAAATGGATCTGGAAAACTGCCATGTGCTGCGAATTCTGGGCTACCGGCTACTACAGGCCGGCGCCCCAAATCTTGCTATTCCTGTTTTTAAAAAGGTTCAGCCGCTCGCCGAAGAAGAGCCACAATCTTTCCGCGATCTCGGTATGGCCCACTTAGCAGCAGGACATTACCAGCAGGCAATCGACCAGCTCAATGAAGTGGTGATGCGTCCGTGGGATGATCGTTTTGCAGAGATCGAACTGATCGCACTTGCAGAAATGAATGCGATTATCGCCAGCGCGCCAGCGCAGCATGCTATAGTCGACACCAGCCGCATCGATGCGCGCCTTTTAAGAAATCTGCCTCTCGACTTGCGGGCAGTATTGACGTGGGACGCCGACAACAGCGACATGGACCTGTGGATCACCGACCCCAATGGCGAGAAGCGCTATTACGGCCAGAGATTTACCTATCAGGGCGGACGCATGTCTCGCGACTTCACTGGCGGCTATGGCCCGGAAGAGTTTTCGCAGCGCGAAGCCAAGCCCTGCAAGTACAAGGTAGAAGCAGATTTCTTTGGTAGCCGCCAGCAAATCGTCGCCGGCGCCACCACGCTACAGGTAAAAATGAGTACTGGATTTGGCACCAGTGCAGCCAGGGATAAAATGATCACGCTCCGTTTTAAAGGGGCGCGATGAAACCGTATTCGTCGGCGAGTTCGAGGTTAAGCCAAAGTGAACGGGATGAATTATGGTACCCATATTCAAGACCAACGCGTCAAGCAGTTACGCCTTCCACCGTCTGTTCGACATGAAGGTATCATGAATACAATGACATTATTTCTTGTTAGTCTCGCCTTTTCCGCGACATCTGCTGCAGACTCCACACGCCTGAAGCTGTGGGTAACCGATGCGATCGACGCGATTAACGGCAACCAGTGCAACCTGACGACATCCCTCACTGCCTCCTCTAGCCTGCCAGTAACCCATCCCACGCTGACCGAACAGGATGTCACCGCCTGGAATGCAGACAATGGACGCTGGACCTTAAATCCTGCCCGTTTCTCCAGCAGTGATGTTAGACAGAAACTACAGGACCACTGCTTCGTGCTGGCAATCGATAGCAAGATGATCAGCAGTGGCATCGTACTCTCCTCGCACTCGGCCAGGCTGACCGGCTTTCCGACCATCAGCTTGATCGATAATAACAATACGCTGGATTTGCAGCTAACTTCAAGCAATCACGGCAGTCATATGCGGCTGATTCATGTCGATGTACTAAATGCCATGCTTGGACAGCACCCTGAACCCCTCCACCCCACCAATAGGTAGATACCCATGAAACTGAAAGTCATACTCGCAACTCTGCTGACCGTACCGGTGATCGCCATGGCCGACGTCAATCTGCAAAACGGCGATTTCTACATCTCTTACTCAGATATATCACTAAAAAACAATGGACATGAATTGGAGATCACGCGTAACTACAACTCCAAGTCTACTGAGCTGGGCTGGTTTGGTTATGGCTGGGGGTCAAAGTATGAAACTCACCTGGTAGTGCTACCTGATGGCTCTGCCGCCATTAAAGAAAATGGTGCTGGCCGCACCACGTATTACCGCACCAATAATAAAAGCGCCACCAAAACCGGCATCCAGAGCATTGTGAATACCGTCACAATGCGCGAGAACCTCACCCCGGCAGCCGCAGATATACTGACGGCTCAATTGCTGGGAGATGAAGAGTTGCGGCTGAGAAAAGCAATTCAATATGACATCCATGTCGAACTACTCAAGGGTGCCACATTGGATGACATCTGCGGCAAAGCGACCCTGACTCGTGTGGCCGAAGGCTATCGGCGCAAGGATTGCAACCGCTTTGGTGATAGCGAGCCCGCCACTGACACTTTTGATTTGCAGGGGCGGCTAATCCGGCATGAATTGACAGATGGCTACGCCGTCACCATCCACTACGTTGACACAGGCACTGCCGAAATCCGTGACACACTGGGCCAGAGCATCGCGCTCGCCTGGACGCCAGAAGGTCGTGTTGCAAGAGCAAAAGCCAACAAAATTGATGTCCAATATACTTACGATGCCGGCCAAAATTTAGTAACTAACGCTATTACGGATGGTAATACTTATCGCTATAGCTATGACAACAACCACAATATGACGCGCATTAACTACGTGGATGATAGCAGCATGTTCATCTCATATTCGCCTAGGGTGAACGGTCAAGCGGATGCTGTAACAGAACGAAATGGCGACCAGCAAACCTTTATTTACCGCACCGACCCCAGCAATTCCAAGCATTACTGGACTAAACGCACCGTAATTTCGCACACCGGCCAAACAGCTTCAAAAGAATACGAATTCGAAAACGAGGTCAGCGCCACGGGGGTTACCCATCTCGCCAGAACCGCACAGGCAGTCGGTGGCAAATCGGAGGAAACGAAATTCGATAGCCAGGGACGCGTCATTCGCAAAGTCAACGTTGACGGTGATGTCTCTGAATACACCTACCACCCACAAAGCGGTAAAATCATTCAGATCTTGAACAACGATTTGAAAACTGAATTCAAATACGACGAGCAAGGAAATCTGATCCACGCCGAAAACAGCAATCACCAAGTGATCGACCTTGATTACCGCTCAACCCCACAAATTCAGAGCATGATCGAAGTCAATAGTGCCGAAAATACGCGCCGCGAACTGAATTTCAAATACGATACAGCTGGCCACCCAACAGAAATCACCTTGGTTGGCATAGGAAAAATCACCGTCGAATATGATGACCAAGGAGAAATCAGCTCAGTCATTTCAAACCAGGGTCCACAAATGGCGCTAGAAGTCACACAAGCTTTTCAGAATCTGCTGAAAGTGGTAAAGATTGCTGGCGTCAACTTTTAGATGCAACGCCACTCAGGAGCCCGCTAACCCAACGAACCAATTTATATGAAACTTATTTGGCGATTTCTGTTTGGCTTTTTCTTGACATCCTATTTCTTATTTACCGTAGCATCACCGACGTCTGATGAATTTATACGATGTCATCAAGTTGCTTCATCTGTGCTATTGAGATGCCTGGAAAAAAATCCGGGATACGAAGATGACAATTGCTGGGATGCGTCCAGGCGCGCGAACCATGCCTGTTATGCAAAAGTACATAAAAACTATCGAACAGACAGGGATAGAGTCGAAGCAGAAAAGAAAGCCTCGGAGAAGTATAGTAAACAATGAACCGATATTTTTGCCAGAGCTTATCCAAAACAGAATTGCAACTATTAGACCCAACACTAATGAGGAATACAAAATGAATAATACTCTCCGCATACTGTTACGTACCGGTACCCTATGTGCCTTACTATCTGTGAGCAATGTGCATGCAGGTGCCACTACCAACTATGAGGCCGGCATGTCGCACATCAAGGCACTGATCCAACTGGTCGAGACACAGCCCCATCCAACATCTCTCCAGAACGAAAAAACCATATCTGGCCTGTCTGTGCTTTACACGACAGCTGCTAAAAATCTAAATAAAACCGCCACTCCCTCCCAGATAGCAGAACTCTTCGCCATCTACCAGCATGATGCCGGCCAAGGCAACGCGCCCGCGCAATTCAGTTTGGCTATCATTAATGATGTTGGGCTGGGGATAAAACGCGACTCTGCTGCAGCCGTGACGCAATATCGCAAAGCAGCTGAACAGGGCTTTGTGGATGCCCAGGTTAACCTTGGATTTATGTTGGATTCCGGCACCGGAGTAGCCAAGGACTTTACCGAAGCCGTCAAGTGGTTTCGCAAAGCCGCCGAGCAAGGCGACAGTACTGGACAAAATAATCTGGGTTGGAAATACAGAGATGGCGAGGGCATCGCCAAAGATGAAACTGAAGCGGTAGCCTGGTTCCGCAAATCCGCCGAGCAGGGTGACGCATCTGGCCAGAGTGCACTGGGTGAAATGCTCATGGAAGGCCATGGCACGGCACAGGACAATGCCGCTGCTCTGCGCTTGTTCCAGAAATCATCAGCCCAAGGCAACGCTCGCGGACAGGCCGGATTAGGTGAAATGCTGGCCAACGGCCAAGGCATTCCTCGCAACGATCAAGAAGCCATGGTACTTTACCGCAAAGCTGCCGCGTTGAATAACGAGAGAGCGCAAAACAACATTGGCGAAATGTTCGAACAGGGCAGAACCATACAAAAGAGTGATGTCGAAGCCGTCTGGTGGTACGGAAAGGCAGCCAACCGTTATGCCCGCGCCAAAAATAACCTGGGCAACATGTATGCAAAAGGCAAGGGCGTACCGCAGAACGATGAGGATGCCTTCTTTCTATATCAGCAAGCGGCTGAAAGCGGTTACGCCGAGGCGCAATACAATCTGGGACGCATGTATGCGGATGGTCGTGGAGTAGCCAAGGATTCCGCTACGGCTGCATCGTGGTTCAAAAAAGCGGTAGCACAAGGCTATGCTCCCGCCAAGGCAAGCGTGGATAAGCAGTAGCTTAATCCCGTGCGGTACGCACAGCTCCATGGTGCTGTGAAATAATCATTCATAAGGCTAAATAAAATTTGTCATAAGCACGATAAATTGTGCAGAAATTTAGTCAACCCTGGTGCGCTGACAATAATCATGGCTGCAAGGGAAAAGCAATATGCCTGATCAGGGACGAAACTTGCTTCTAAACAGAATCCACCACAGTTATCGAAGTATGCACGCATACACCATCAACTGGAAGTTATGGGCCGTAATGGGGGAGCCCGTGGACGAATACAACGTATCCTTGGCAGCTCGCCAGCATCAAATAAAGGACCCTTAACGCATTCTGCATATTCATAATAAATGATAAAGCCCCTGCCAATTTCAAAAAGGATATCACTCATGATTAACAAAATTAGCTTGCTTCTTCTCCCCCTCCTATTCATTGCTCCCTGCCAATCAGCGCCGTTAGAAAATAAGTCACAAACTACTATGTCAGACCAGGTAGGTGATGACGCTGAAGCCCAGTTCAATCTGGGCGTGCAATATTCCAACGGAAATGGTGTTCCGCGAGATGATAATAAAGCAGTTGAATGGTATCTCAAGGCAGCTGCACAAGGCTACTCAGCCGCACAGTTCAACCTTGGGTTGATGTACGCAAATGGCACAGGTGTTCCAAAAGATGATAAAAAAGCTGTCGAATGGTATACCAAAGCGGCTGTACAAGGATTAGCGTTGGCTCAACATAACCTGGGAAATTTGTATAACCGTGGACAAGGCGTAACCCAGGATTACCAGGAAGCAATATCTTGGTACACCAAAGCTGCTAAACAAGGGCTTGGGGCTTCTCAAGCAATGCTGGCAGACATGTATTACTTCGGCAAAAACGGCGCAACGCAGAATTATGAACTAGCATTTCGTTGGTACGCCAGCTTAGCTTTGGAAGGGGATTCAAATGCTCAATACATGCTAGGTCTTATGTATGAGGAAGGCTATGGGGTAACGAAGGACACTGAAAAAGCGATCCGTTTGTACCAAAATCCCGCTGGACAAGGAAATTCTGCGGCTCAATACAATCTAGCTAATCTTTATCTTAAAGGCGAAGGTGGTGTGCAAAATTACCAAGTTGCTTATATGTGGTTTTCCATTGTGGCAGAAGATGGAAAGTCTTCAGGGGCAATTAAAAACAGAGACTTGGCAGCTGCTAAACTACCACCAGAAAAACTTGAAGAAGCACAACATGCGGCAGCCGCTATGTCAGACCTCATCCATAACAAGGGAAAACCGGCGCAGTAGCCATCTTAACCATTTACCCAACCAGGCAAGCGTCGATAGCAGTAGCTGCTCAAGGACGGAGTGACTTTAGCGGCCACATTCAGGAATATCTGGACTAAATCGCCTTGAAACTGAATATTTGGCCGCTCTAGTCAACAAACTTTAAGTGCTGCGCAGATTTGTTTACGCCCAAAAGAAGTAATACGAGAAAATCGGTTCGAGCGCAGAAAACCCATCAGGAATCCGCCCATGGTACCACTCATTTCGAAGCAGCCCCGTTACTGGCCACGCCGCCTGCTAAAAACCCTAGGCATCATGCTGCTGATATTGGTGGCGGTGTTCATTCTCAGTATCGCGACCAACCGCTTTGATGAACCGCTCGAGCCTTCGACGCAAGCCTGGTTGGACTACCCAGGCCTCACGGCACCAGAGGCCAACAATGGCTACCTTGCCCTGCTCGCGCTCGACGCACAGGTTGCACAGCCGATAGCCGCTGCCGGCACACTCATGCGCGAAAAGCGCGCGATCTTTGCCGATACGCGTAAGTCACAACAGTACACTCCACAACCCTACCGCGAAATACGCACCAGACTACTGAATCCGACTAATACACATATCCCCTCTCTGCCCGATTGCAAGGATAATTGCTACGCCTACCTCCTTTCACACGCGGAACTGCTGGACAACCTTTCCATTACTCATGCAGAGCTAATAAAACGCTATAGCGCCATGCTGGATTTTCCTGCCTACACCGAGGAAATGCCGCTAGTCGCCTCAAAACCAGTGTACCCGAATTATCGACTGGCTCAAGGACTTGGCCTGCTGTATTTAGGTAAGGCAGTATTCGCTCAGCAAAAAGGCGATGCGCAAATAGCGTATCAGGAATGGGTGCGCCATCAGCGATTCTGGCAAATGGCGGCTGCTGGATCAGTCAGCTTGCACAGTCTCCTAGAGGCAATCACACAAATAGAACGCGGCCAGAAGTTTCTTGCGAACATGCTTGCATCACACCCTGACAGCGTTACCACCGCCCGCCTCCACATACTCCCTGTACTGGCAGAGCATTCCCAGCTCGCGCCTCTCCTAACGCGCAATTTGATGTATGAATTCCAGAGGCAAGCCTACGCCCTCACCAATTTGATCTTTCAAAATTCGCTCTTTGAGATGAGCGCCTTAGAGAATGCCCAGCCAGCCAAGCCACGCGATCGGCTGGCTCTCCTGTTTTATCAACGCAACACAAGCTTGAATTTGCTGCACCGCTTGTATCAAAACAGTATGTCGCAAAACAGCATCGTACTCGATAGAAAATTTCCGCAAGAGAATGTCGATGTACCAATCAAGACAGCATGCTCGAACAGCCTTGACTGGCATCTACTCTCAAATCTTACGGGCAAACTGATGCTATGTTCAGAATTTTCCTACGACTTTCGCCATTATTACGAACGCGTGGCCAAAGCCGAGGCTGTAGCAAAAGAATTAAATCAAAAAATTCAGGCCATGCACTGAACTACTTTTCAATCTAACAACAGGTAGATATCCCTGCAATAAAAACTTCAACTTAGCTCAAGGGTAACTAACCAAAGTTATTAAAGCCCCCAGATTTTTCTTACCAATATTTTGAAAAATGTGGCTACTCAGAAAGGCATTGCTGTAGCGGCATTGCTGCACATCTACAGACTCCAAAATACAACGCCGTTAAGAGGTTGGCTGTTCTACTACTCACAGATCCCCAATCCGTCAGAGTAAATGCACTAAGGACATTTCATCATTGTTATAGTGAATTTATCTAGCCGCCTGTCGAATTTGGCTAGATAAATTCACCAACCACCGTCTAAAAACAGGCGCCCACTATACGGCGTATCCTTGAGTCTTTGAGCGGCAAGTTGTAGACGCAGCATGTTTTCAAGCTTGGCCGATGGTTTATTGGAGCCGGGGGGAAAGAGCAACCCAAAGACATTGCGCAGTATCTGAATGGGCGTAGCCAACAGCCCCAAAGGAATACCCCACCAGCCAAGAACGAATGAGTAAGCGATGCCACCCAGTTGGCGTTTCACTCCGCAAGAACGACATGAAACAGCTGGGCGATTACTCCAGGATGTGAACAAAATAGCGGACCAGACACGATAAGAAGTATAAACGTCAACCGGCCCAGGGCCGTGGCAACGAGGACATGGACTCGAGTGTACCTTTTCTGTATATGATTGAACTTCATGCTGTGGCAACTGATCCCCACTATGTTTCAACATTCCCCGCTGGAGGCACTCGGTGTTACAAAAGCGAAGATCATCTCTTCTCTTTCCGCCAAATAGCATGTAAGAATTGCAATACGAACACGTGGCCATGCTGTTACCCATTTAGTTGCAGTAATTTCAGAAAAATTAACCATGCATGAATAATAAAACCCCATGGGTCTGGAAGTTAAAGCGAGATTAATCACAATAATTTGAGTAGATCAAAGTAAAAATTATCACGAAGATGAATATAGCGGCATTCAGTTTTATCAGATGCAAATACAACGTTGCTTAAACTCATTCCATGCGTTTCTTTAAACGGCACAGCTGGAAAAATGGGGCTAAAGTGTTTGCATAGAACAGCATTGCACATTGCATAAGTGACATTTCCTGTATTCCCGATTTCAGACTGATTTCCGGAGGATAGATCCGCTCTAGTAGAGTAGGATCGAACATTCGCGCGCCGAGTTATTGAATATTCAATAAATTTTCTGTAGCATCTCAAGATTAAAACCTCGGGGAATTTAAAATGAACAAAGTCATAATATTATTTTGTATCTTATGCAGTATGAGTTTTTTTGCCAAATACTCCAATGCAGCTACCTTTTTGGAATGCAAGCACACAAGTATCACTGGAAAGCTTATTTCTACTATGTTCCAGATTGACTTTGAGAATCAATCTGTAACGGAAGATGATAACATTTACACCCGAGGGGGGAATGATGCCTGCCTTGATTCGACCACTAAATGCAATCTTACAAGAATGGATGATTCTTATATTGAGTTCGACATGTCGTACAGAGGAAAGCCTATGTTTTTGACTGTAATTAATCGAAAAACCGGGGTAGTCAACTACACTCAAATTAATAAACCAGAACACCCAAATTATTATCACACTGGTAAGTGCACTAAGGTAGATGAAAATAAATTTTAAAATGTCACTTTTCTGGCGCTAAATAAATCAAAAATTTGCCTAATTCAACAGAGGGATCTCGTCTTGTTATTTGACATTTTGGTTAGACAAGTTGCCTGTCCCATCCCTTACGCTTTGAATTCCCCTGTGCTGCTCACCACCTGAGCTAACGCGGCACCCTCCTTAAAAGTTATCTCTAAAACAGCCCAGTATACCTTTATCACTACCCTCACTTGGGTGATGGCAGGATTTTGCTGGATACACCATGCTTACTGCCGAGGAATAAACACTTTTACCTGTACACTGAAACGCCGAAGCCGAACCCTTTCAGAACACATATACTTGCCCCTGCGGATGCTATATCAGTTACCTTGCAACACTTGATACAGCATCGGCGACCGCGGGTTTAACCATTGACTGATCATTAACACAGATCCTAACATCGTGTCTTTTGCAACTTAATGAACATGGAAAGGTTAAATCATGAAACTACGATCACCACCATTAATCGGCATATGCCTGCTGGCGGGACTGATGTGGGTGAATTGGTGTGGGCAGGCGAATGGTGCGGAAGCCGAACCGAGTAAAAGCGAAGCGAAAAGCAAGCATACAACTAAAGCCGCTACCTCACTAAACACCACAACAGTATCAAGTTCAATTACAGCCACACTCGGACAATTTTTCCGTGACTGCCCGAAGTGCCCGGATATGGCCGTGATCCCGGCGGGTAGCTTCGAGATGGGCTCGGACGATGGTGATTCAGAAGAAATACCCGTGCATCGGGTCACCATCACCCGGAGCTTTGCCATTGGCAAGACTGAAGTGACACAAGGGCAATGGCGCGCGGTTATGGGTAGCATCCCGGCGGAATTCAGATCTAAGGACTGTGGCGATAACTGCCCGGTGGAGACAGTTAGCTGGGAAGACGCTCAAGACTTCATCCAGAAGCTCAACGCCATGACCGGAAAGCAATATCGGCTGCCGAGCGAAGCGGAGTGGGAATATGCCTGCCGGGCGGGAGGGCGGCATAAATATTGCGGCAGCGACAAAATTAACAACGTAGCCTGGTATTGGGGCAACAGTGACAGTAGCGTTCATCCAGTCAGCCGCAAACAACCCAATGCTTTTGACTTATACGACATGAGTGGTAATGTTTGGGAATGGGTAGAGGACAGCGATCACGACAGTTACGTGGGTGCACCAACGGATGGCAGCGCATGGCAAGGGAATGGCTCAATGCACGTACTTCGTGGTGGCTCGTGGGACATGGATCCTTGGGTAACGCGTGCAGTTAAGCGCTTCAGGTTCGAGCCCGCGCTTCGTGTCAAAGGCGTAGGTTTTCGCATAGCTAGAATACTAACGTAGCCCTTCGTTAAGGGGCGCAGAAGATATTTTCCTTTTTAACCGTAAAAGTCATTCGTGTGGGGTTATTGCTGATGTCGGCCCGAAGCAAAAAAAATTCTAGCCTTGTCGACCCCGAACATTGGCCTTGTTCGTTTAATCATGGAACTGTACTTTCAGAATTCACTACAAGATAATAACCCTATGAAAATATCATTTAATACAGTATGCAGCATATGACATACATACGTAACGGGCCCTATCAAAAGGAAAAGTTTCCTGTGCCTTGGATAGCGCCAGGTTGCAAAATCTGTTAGCAGTTACGATTTAAATTCGAAGTAATGCAGATATGTGAAGCCACAATTACCCATAAAGGTTAAAAAAATGAAAACATTTATCGTTTATCAGAGTCAAGAGGGCTCATTTAAAATTATAAAGAAAGGGTTTAGTTGGCCAGGATTCTTTTTCACAGCTATATGGCTTGGATTGGGAGGCCTATGGATACAATTGGCCACTCTTTTAGTATTTATTTTAATTATATCTTTTGGCTTTGTATATTTGGTCACTCTCTCACCAGCAGGTTTCAACGATAGCGGAATTGATGGATTACAGTCTCTGCTTCAATTGTGCGTTGCTCTATACATTGGGTGGGCAGGTAACGAATGGTTGACTGATAAAATGAAAATAAAAGGATTTAACGCCAAAGGTCATGTTGAGGCGAAAAACAAAGCTTCTGCACTTGTATTAGCCACAGAAAAATTTAGCCAAATTAAATAACTTTTAACAACAAATTAAATTGATGTTGCTTGGGTACACATACGCGGGGGCGTGAATAAGCTTAAAGGGGACTGGTTTATGCAGAGATTGAAATCAATCCTCTAGAAATACAGGAAATTCTAAATCTGGCACAAACAGTATTTATTGTGCTTACACTGAAGAAGATGATCGGAGCAGAAAATGCAGGACATCCTCTTACACGGCTAAGCCCATAAAGATTACACTGACTGGCAAGGGAGCAATCAGCGTCGGATACGATGAGGAAGGCTAAATCGCCAAAGTGGAATCCGAACAAGGTGCTTCAATAACAATTAGCGTAGCAGATGTATTTGAGAGATTGCTGGAGGTAGTAAAAGTAGATGAGGTGGTGAAAACTCAATCGTCCTTTCTTACATTTGAAATAGTTGTAACCTAACTTAGCATTTCAATTTAGAGGCATTCCAGCATGAAAAAAAAGATAAAATTTAAAGCAACGCAGAAAATTATATCCTTGTTTAGTGGGTGCATATTGCTCGTCGCGGCATCGTTGCCAGCAGTCGGGTATGCTGTAGCTGCTGAATCAACAAAGATGTGTTACAACTTCGCGACGGTCTCTGGGCATCGAGATAGGCCACAGTATGAAGCCAACGATGCAATCGTTGTTCTTGACGTCATTCCAGTACCATTGGGGACAGCGTACAATCCAACTCTGGATTTGGCTGCGCATACCTACGTTAAAAATAATCTTAAAAGGCTTGGTCTTCAGTCAGTAGATATTAGTAGTGTATTTATTGGTGGAGGGTGCTCCACCGGAAACGAAAATGCTAACCAGGTCGCGCGAAAACGTCATTTAAATGATCTTGAAGGAAGATTACTACCGAATCTGGATTGGTTGAATCATGTGTCGGTCTTGCATGGAAACTGGTTTAAAAAGGTGGCTACGGATAAGAGCAAGAAACAAGGTGATGTTTTCCGTGACTGCCCGGACTGCCCTGAGATGGTCGTTCTCCCTGAATCTTTATCTATGGGCAAAACCGAAGTCACCCAAGGCCAGTGGAAGGCCGTGATGGGCAACAACCCCAGCAAATACAAGAACTGTGGTGATGAATGCCCCGTAGAGCAAGTCAGCTGGGATGATATTCAAATCTTCCTTCAAAAACTCAATGCCAAAACCGGCAAGCAATATCGCCTACCGACGAAAACCGAATGGAAATACGCCTGTTTTGGTGGAATCTTTAAGCCCACGTATTGTGGCAGTAACGAACTCATTGAGGTGGGATGGTATCGTGATAACAGCAATGACCAAACTCACCCGGTAGGCCAGAAGCAAGCCAACGGTTACGGCTTAGTAGATATGAGCGGCAATGTTAGGGAATGGGTGGAGGATTGCGATGAAGGTAATTGCGAGTGGCACGTGCTTTGCGGTGGCTCTTGGTTAGACGAGTGGCAGTTCTCCAAAACGACGAAACAGCACAGAGGACTGGCTGCGATCCGTGAAGACACTAACGGGTTTCGTCTCGTCAGGATGCTCCCGTAATTTAGCTCAGATCATATCGCTCTAGAAGTCCAATATTGTGCTTGTATAAATGTGTGATTCATAGCGCACGTTTCGAAAGCAAGTACCGTACAGTTCCTGGCAGCGATGTTTGAATGAAAACACCAATGGTCTGTTGCGGCAATACTGGCCGAAATGCACCGACTTCAAGAAAGTGTTGGCAAAAGAAGTGACTTCGGTTATTGTACAATTGAATGACCGGTCGAGGAAAAAGCTCGGAAACGAAACTCCGGCTGTATAATGGCGGAGCATATAGCTGCAATAGCAGGGAGGTCTCAACTGGTCGATGCAACACTTAATCTTAAAATATGCCTCTTCAGAAAAATTCGTGGGTAGTTTCCGGCACAGGCAATGCGCCAAGCGCATGATATAGGGCCACTTCTGCCGCATGGAAGGTTCTAAATCCATA
>JAYVLG010000208.1:0-52876 GCA_043759595.1 Sulfurirhabdus sp.
GCCGGTCTCTTGCCCGAGACGGTTGAACGGCTGAAACAGCTGCGCCAGCTTTTCCGGAGGCAATCCCGCGCCGCTGTCTTTGATGCTGATGCGTATGCGTTCCATGCTCGCGGTGCACTTCACTTCGACCGTTCCATGCTCGCGGTTGTATTTGATCGCATTGGAAAGCAGGTTGATCAAAACCTGCTTTACCCGCGTTCGATCGGCATTGGCAATGCACGTGTGTTCGAATGGGTGAAAGTTTATACGGATGTCGCGTTGCTGTGCCTGTGGTTCGATCATGGCTTGGCATTCGCCCATAACCTCGATCAGTGAAACCGGTTCTCGCGACAGCGATAGCTTGCCGGACTCGATCACCGCAAGCTCGAGGATCTGGTTGATCAGTTCCAGCAGATACCATCCTGCTTTGATAATATGTTGTAGCCTTTCATTCTGGACGGTAGTTGGCGGGGGTGAACCGGCCTCCAGTAACTGGGCGAAGCCGAGGATGGCATTGAGCGGGGTACGCAGTTCGTGGCTCATGCTGGAAAGGAATTCCGATTTGGCGAGGTTGGCTTTTTCCGCCACGGATTTGGCGCTCTCCAACTGTGCAGTTGCCTGTTCGACTTGTTCTGCCAGTTTGTGTGCCTCAATGGTAGCGATGACCAGGTGCGCGTTTGCCTGTTTCAACATCGTCATGTGATCGTCGGACGCGGCCTGTGTTGCCTCTGCTTCGCATATTTCATGCTCGCGTGAGGAGGCAGCCCCTTCGCGCAGATAGACAGCATCTTCGCGAGAGGTAGCTTGTTCTTCACGCAAATCGGCAGCATCTTCCCGCAAATTCGCGGCATCTTCCCGTGTATTTGCCAAATTCTCGCGGCTCAGAATCGCCGCCTCATCGGTAATAACAATGCTGTCCCTGCGCCGCCTATCGTTACCGCGAACAACCCGCAGCCTGTCGTTGTGCTGGTTGCTCATGCCCGCGTGATCAGGGATATCGGTATCAGCAGCACCGTAATTTTCATTTCTGTTCATTGCCGCCCCATTGCCTCGTCATATTGGCTACGGGCTGACCGTGGGGCTGCCTGTCATGATTCCGGCATACCCGGATAAGGTCTCGCCAATAACGATGCCATCGTCTGTAATATCAAACAATCGAATATCCTTGCTGTGCTTGCTGCCGCGGACTTTAACCACCGAGATGGCACGTTTGAACTGGCCTGCGATTTCGATATAGCGTTGAACGATAATCGCGTCAGCGAGAAAAGCACTCCCAAACGGACTGAAGCGCAAATCGGTGTAACGGTCTTCCAGTTCAGAGGTCATCAATATGGTTACGCCCATGCCCGTAAGCTCGGCAATCATCCGGTACAGCGAGCCGCGGAAATCTTCGCTGAACTCGGGTGCCAGTGCCAGCTCAAATCCGGACAAGGAGTCAATGACGACGCGCTTTGCCTGCATGCGATTAATCATGGTGATCAAATCATGCAAGGTTTCATCAATCGACAAATCCAGAGAACGTGTGTCGATCACGCCAACTTGACCGGCCTGGACCAGTGAATACAGTTTTTTATTGCCCAGCAGCTGGCTGGGGCTCTTTTCAAATGCTGCAATCACACCGGTTTCACCCCTGCGTGCTCCCTCGGCGAGAAATTCCGTCGTCAATATGGTTTTTCCCGAACCAGAGGGTCCTACTACGAGTAGCGAGTATCCAGTTGGCAAGCCGCCGCCCAACATGTCGTCCAGGCCGGGTATGCCCATCGGCACACGTACCTCTCCAGTGGGTGCCTTGGCTGCTGGCTCATTCGCTGTACCTTCTTTGACAATCGCCCGCGGGAAAACCCGAATGCCTTCATCACCAATGCGGAAAGTATGCAAGCCGGGTGCCTGGGCTTGCCCCCGCATTTTGACCACCTGGATTTTGCGCACCATGGAGTTGCGGTGCAGATTTTGCGAGAGCCACAGAATGCCATCCGCCACCGTAAAGACAGGGCTGGATTCTGATTCTGTTGTCGAATATTCACCAATTAAAAAGGTGGTTGCCTGCCAGCTCGTCATTTGCATGCCCAGTTGCTGCACGAACTGCTGCAGTTCGGGCGGTCCCTGTTCCTTCTGCTTCGATGTCTGCACGACGGATCGGAACGAATCAACAAAAACCAGGCTGGGAGAAAAGCTTTTTACTTCTTCGGCAATACGTGACAATACACGGTCAAAATCACCATCCAGCAGGTCTGCAGATAGATTGACAAAGCGGATGGATTGATTGATTTTATCGATATCAAAAAACGGAAATTGTTGTTGATAACGGAGCATCTTTAAAGAGGGCTCACCGAGTACCGTGAAGAACAGGGCGCGATTATCCGGATTTGCCAGCGAGAACATGATCTGGTGAGCGAGGGTTGTTTTTCCGCTACCCGGTGTGCCCGCAATCAGGTTAAACGAAAATTCCGGCAGGCCTCCGCCCAGAAGGTTGTCCAGACCAGGTACGCCCGTTTTCAGACGTCGAATGTTTACTTTGTTACTCATTTTTTAATTCCTTATCAGCCGAATCTGACGCGTCAGTGCCCCAAGCCGAACGTAAAATACTGGCCGTTAACTGCTTGCCAATTAATAAAGCCACGATGTTGGTGAAAGTGACCAGTAGCAGTATGTTTGCTTCTTTGGCAATGTCAGGCGGCTGTTCTTCAAGACACATTTTTAATTCCGCAAAACGGTGATCAGTCTGAGGTGGCAATGAACCGGCCGTGAGCCAGGGAAAGGTTGATTGGGAAAGGAAGACGCTTCTGGCGTAAAGTGAATTGAACCCCCCTTCACCGACGATCGAAATGATTTGGGTCGCCATCTGTTCCCATAAGGTAATCGCGGCATCCGCAACTTGTTCAGTGTGCTGTGCCATGAGACTTTTAATTATCTGGTTCCGCAGCAATTCACTAGCTTCCTTGAGAATAGAATCAATAATCTTTTGAGATAATGATGTTGGATGAATGAAGTCGTTGTTTTAATTTGACTATCATTATCGGACATTTGCCTGGATGGTTTGTAAGACTGAGTCTACACAGACGCAACACCTATATCAATAGGCCTGCTTATGTCCTTCCATTACCAAGCTGAAAAGCGTCATTCGCAACGCATCTCATGTCAACAAGCAGCTATCTTACACCTGCCTTATTGCACACACTGTGCGGTAGCTAACATAAGCATGCATTCGTACCACTATGAGCGCTGCCGTACAGACTGAGTCGAATTTTATGCTTATTCTTGGTCATAATTTGCAGTAGCCAAGTACGGGGCTCCCTGCCATTACCAACAGTCATTACCAGGAGAATAGTATGAATAAAGATCAAGCCAAAAGCCCTGTTGAAGAAGTGAAAGGCAAAGTAAAGGAAGTTGTCGGCAAGGTGCTGTGTACTGAATCACGTGACATCGTACGCGACACAGTCTGGCGGAAGTATGGTGGTGCATTTCGACAATCCGTTTCATCACATCTGTAATCTGTTTGATGTAACAGGTTACAGTTTGGGCGACAAAAGTGCCGAAAAACGACAGATTCCGGAAATCATGTTGACTCTGGTTAATAAACCCATTAACGTGCCTGCGGTTTTGTTATGTTCGGTTGCGAACAGACTTGATCTGGTGACAGGTACATTCTAAATGTGATTAACAGGAAAACAAATGTGAATTATTTGGAACGCGCACTTTCGGTATCTATAAAGTGCATAAAAGTTTTGGCCTGCCCTTGATGGCTGCCAATCCGCTGACTGGCGAAAATAGTGTAAATCTCAAAAAATGGAAATTGAGCGGCATCATGAAAACCACACCTAAAAAAGAAATGCTTCCGGTTTACGAGGTTGAATTTATCCTTGCTGAACGCAGAATGGCTGACCGTTGCAGTTCATTACAACGGTTCAATGAAGTACTCCCAACCGGTGAGCGCAGATCATCGTTAGGACGCCGCGAAAAAGATTGGGAATCCTATTGTTCCGGGCCTTTTCCCAGACGCTTGTCTGATTTGAAGAAACGAAGCAAAGTGGGTAAAGCTGTAAAGCTGCGTGACATTGGCTCAAAGAATTCGGTTGCGCTAAGTCGGGTTTGGCCATTTTTTGGTGAATAACCATTTTTATTGAGGGGCGCTTCTGGTTAGCGGGTTTGGAATGTTGCCAAGAGGGTGAATCTTTGCACTTCACATCCACACAGGTAACAATCGACCATATTCAATTCCAGGCGGTTGGCACAACGCTTTGGAGTGAATACCGATTATCTCGAAACGCCACGCAGCTTTATGTCTGCGAGTGGTTAAAAAACAAGTCTCTTTCATAAGGCAGGATCCAATTGACTCACCCATGTAATGAATTGATGACCATGCAGGTTACGCTTAAACGTTCCACATTCAATAGCGTTATCTATGGTGCAGGAATCTGCCTGGTCAAGGTTGATGGCACTCGTTATTGCGGCATGGCGGTGAAGGCGGGAGAGGCGAAGAAAATCGTCCGTGTCATGGCTGCTCGCAAATGGCTGATAGAGCAAGGGTGTCCGGTTGCTTTGGCACGAAATATTGTGTCACATGCGTTGCAAATTTAGGCAAACAATCTGGTGGTTAAACTTCCCAAAAGTAGAGCTGTGTTGATTGCCATGATGTTTAAATGCCCTTGGTTTTGACTGTGAATGGCTGAAATCTCTCAACATTTTATAATGACAGTTCGGTTCAGATGTTTATAAAACTGTTGGGTGAGTGTGGCGCGCAATTCAGCCGTGTCTCTATTCCTGATCTGAGCGAACACTTGAATAGGCGATGACAGTCAGGGCGTGACAGGAATCACCAACGTTGCAGTTAATCCCCCACCTTCGCGAGGTGTCAGCCGCAGTTCCCCGCCATGTATGCGGGCAGCCCTCTCTACAATAGCCAACCCAAGGCCTGACCCACCTACGCCGCTACGAGCGGTTTCAAGACGAACAAAGGGGTGTTTGGCTTTCTCTATATCTTCTGACGGAATGCCTGGTCCACGATCCTGTATGACGAAAAACGCGCAGGGGCGTCCATGCCAGTCAGCATTAAAGCTTTCCAGAGAGATTTCGTCCCCGCCATATTTGATTGCGTTGTCTATCAGGTTGGTGAGTGCACGCTTGAGCAATTGCGGACGCGCTTTAACAGGCGGAAATTCTGCCAATGTGATCAGCAGGCTTTTGCCACGCTTCATGTAGGGTGCGGCTACAGTACTGACCAGTTCTTGCAGATCGATCTCGGCTATGGGTTCTTGCTCACCGAGCCGGGCATATTCAAGAAACTGGCCCACTACCGCGTCCATTTGTTCCACGTCGGATATCATCCCTTCCCTGCTGGCTTCGTCATCAATAAATTCCGCTGCAATGCGCAACCGGGTGAGGGGGGTTCGCAAGTCATGGGAAATTCCGGCCAGTACCAGTGCGCGCTCTTGTTCGATCGCTGCTAAATCTGACGACATCTGGTTAAAAGCGCGCACTACAGCAATGGTTTCTGCAGCACCGCTTTCTTCCAGTGGCGTGGGGGTTTCGCCATGCCCCACAGCATAAGCCGCACTCGCCAGTTTTTTGAGTGGCTTGCCCACTTGTCGAGCAATTAAAGCGCCGCCGATCAGTGCAAAGAACATGACAAGTACACTCCAACCGAGCCACTGCCAGGGTTTTGGTCGCTCAATACGTTCAGCTGGCATCATGATCCAGAATTCCTGATCGCCAATAAAAAAACTTACCCAAAAGCCTTCTTCGCCATTCCTGGCTGATGCAAAGCGCGTATTCGGGCCTAGCTGTATACGTATATCTGTAGCCATTTTTTGATTAACGCCATAATGTAATGCAAATGGCACCAACTGTTCATGGGGATCAGCCAGAAAAACCCTTATGCCGTCAGATTCTGCCATTTCATCCAATAAAGCGGATCTGAGTGTTGGGTCAGCGGAAAGCACGGCGGCGCGGGTAAGGTTGACAACTGATGTCACCATTTGCGCAAGTTGCATGGCGCGGGGGGTGCGTTCAGCCTGACGGAACAGGATCGTGCTTGCGATAAGTGACAGCAATATCAGTAAAGCAATCAGCAGAAATGCTCGTGTTGCCAGGCTGCGGGGAAACAGTGTCATGCAGTCGTCCCGTCTGGAACAAATGTATAGCCGTGCCCCCATACTGTCTGGATATACCGAGGCTTGGAAGAATCGGGTTCGATCAGCTTGCGTAGTCTGGAAATCTGCACATCAATGGTGCGGTCAAATGCTTCATGGTCTCGGCCTCGCGCTAATTCCATAAGACGGTCCCGTGATAACGCCTGCCTCGGGTGATTGACCAATACCTTCAGTAAGGCAAACTCACCGGTGGTGAGCTGAGTGGCGACTTCATCACGAAACAAAGTGCGGCTACCCAGATCAAGCCGGCATTGGCCAAAAATGACTTCGCCAGCACTTTCAACAGGTGCGCCTGGTTGCACCATTCCCTGGCGGCGCAGTACGGCATGAATACGCGCAACCAGTTCACGAGGGCTGAATGGTTTAGCCAGATAATCATCTGCCCCCATTTCCAGTCCCACTATACGGTCAATTTCATCTCCTTTTGCCGTCAGCAATATAACGGGTGTGGTTTCCCCTGTGCCACGCGTGCGGCGGAGAATAGATAGCCCATCTTCACCCGGTAACATGAGGTCCAGTATCCATAGATCAAATCGGGCGCGTTCAATGGCCTGGGACATTTCGCGCCCGTTAGCCACCGCTTTGACTTCAAACCCCTGTTCGGTGAGGTAGCGGAGCAGCAACTCGCGAATACGGTCGTCATCGTCAATAATCAGAATGTGGGCGGGTTTGTTCATAGTGGCTATCATAAATGTCAGCGGGGGCATAATTGTTAATAATTGTAACAAAACTCTCCGGTGCAACAATTTGTTACAACTTGCTGTATTTCTTAAACAGGTTATTTACATCTTGGTTTTAAGATGGCATCAACGCTTGAAACTGTTCAAGAGTTGGCAAAATAACCCAATACTTTAATACAATGGAGAATATCATGAACACATTAAAAAATACTTTCGTTGCTGTGATTGGCATGGCGCTTGCTTCTGTTGCGGCTACAACTGCTTTCGCTCAGCCAGTTGGGCATCATGGTGAAGCGCATGCCCATCGTGTTAATGCACCAACACGCGACCCTGGCGTAAACAGACATCAGGTTAATCAGCATGAGCGTATTCAGCAGGGTGTTCGCTCAGGTGAATTGACGCATAGTGAAGCAAAAAATCTCAGATCTGAACAGCAGTCTATTCGCCAGGAAGAACGTCAATATAAATCCGATGGCGTTTTGACCAGAGCTGAACGTAAAGATTTGCATCAGGATCAGCGCGCAGCCAGCAAGGATATTTATAACGAAAAGCATGATGCCGAGCGTCGTTAAACATTGTTTACTTTTTCGGGGAATACAACTTTACTAAGGAAAACGATTATGAAGAACATGACCAGGAGATTGTTGCTGGCTGCTGTATCAGCAACCTCGGTTTTGTTGGGTTCCCCGGCATTTGCAGATCAACCCCCTCCTGCTCAGAATGGGATGTCACCTGAGCAGAGGGAGCAGTTTAGAAATATGCCGCCGGAAGAACGCCGCGCCATACGCGAAAAAATGCGTGAACAGCGCCAGAATATGAGCCCGGCAGAGCGCGCGGCCAGGCAGCAGGAGTTCCGTCAGGGCAACCCAAATGCTTCGCCTGAAGAACGTCAGGCAAAGCGTCAGGAATTACGCGATCGCTGGCAGCAAATGAGCCCTGAGGACCGGGAAAATTTGAAACAAAAATTTCGGGAGCGCGCGCAAAACGTTTCGCCAGAAGAACGTCAAGTAAAACGTGAGGCATTACGCGAACGCTGGAAAAATATGAGTCAGGAAGATCGTCAGCGTTTGTCCGATGATTTCAGAAACAGCCGTCAACGTCCCATGCAGCAAGGCGGGGCGCCTATGAACGGTGCTCAGCATGAACGAAGAGGGCCGGGTGGACTGCCGCCAAGATAAATACCATTCCGGTTTGCTGGCGTTATATTTTCGGCTACATTAAGCGGTGCGAACTGAGAACGTCTCAAAATAGGGGGCTAGCAGTTCTGTAATAGGGTGATCTGCAGTATTGTTCACAGGGTTTTCGTTCAGCTCTTTGTCTTTGCAGCCTTGGGCGCGGAAATCCTGTAACACGTAGTGATTAGCGCCCAGGCTGGCGAGTTCATGTGCCAGTTTTAGCAGATCGTGATAACCAAGAAGCAAAGGGTGCCACGTTGTCCGGAATTCATGGGTTATCCCGCTGTTGATTAATATTTGCGCGCTGCTTTTAGCTTTATTTCCACTATCCGGCACTTTCGTGATGTTTTCATAATCTTCAAACGGGGCTTTGATGTCCATGCCCACCCAATCAACCAGAGGCAGAATCTGCTCCAGGCGTTTTGGATACATGCCAGCAGTGTGCAGCCCAACTTTGAACCCGAGTTCACGTACGTTCCTTATGGCTGATTCCAACTCTCCTTGCAGGGTAGGTTCGCCGCCGCTGAAAACCACAGCATCAAGCAATCCCTGGCGTTTAGCCAAAAACGCCAGAATTTCAGGCCAGGTTGTTTGTGATGGGCCTTCAGCAGGGATGAGATGAGGGTTATGGCAATAACGACAGTTCCACGAACAACCCTGGCAAAATACCACAGCGGCAAGTTGGCCGGGGTAGTCAGTAGTGGTGAGGGGGGTAAAGCCCCCTATTCGTAAACTGCCCATAGTGAGTCTTTTCTCTTGATGTAGTGGTCAAGTATGCCGAGTTTAATTTGTCAAAGGTTGAGTTGAATTGCACAAACCCGCACGGGACTCCTGAAAGAAAGTTCGCTCGCCATGTTCTCCCTTTTTGCCGATATTGAACGAAGATACCGGCCGGTGGTAGCCCATGACACGAGTCCAGATTTCGCAAGGCTGGCGTTCTTCGTCAGTGAGCGTGATGTTTTTTTCATTGATTTGAGCTTGGATTGATAAGTCATTCATTTTGGTTGACTCCTTCATAGTGTGTTTGATTAATCAGGCTGGGGTTAATTGCTTGCGTTTTGCTGCGATGATCTCTGTATCGCACTTCGGGCAGAATTTATGCTCCCCTTCCAGGTAGCCATGTTTCGGGCAGATGGAGAAGGTGGGGGTGATGGTAATGTAGGGCAAACCAAAGCGCTCCAGTGAGCGCCGAACCAGCGCTTTGCACATTTCCCCGCTGGAGATGCGTTCAGTCATGTAAAGATGCAGCACAGTTCCGCCAGTGTATTTTTTCTGCAACTCTTCCTGCCGTTCCAGTGCTTCAAACGGATCATCAGTGAATCCAACCGGCAGCTGTGAAGAATTGGTGTAATAAGGCGTTTCTGTTGTGCCGGCTTGCAGAATATCCGGAAAACGTTTTTTGTCTTCCTTGGCAAAGCGGTAAGTGGTGCCTTCTGCCGGCGTGGCTTCCAGGTTGTACATGTGGCCGGTTTCTTCCTGAAATGCCAGCATCTTGGCGCGGATGTGATCGAGCAACCGAACGGCCATCTGATGCCCTGCTTCGCTGGTGATGTCGTATTCGTCATCACTGTAGTTTCGGATCATTTCGTTAATACCATTGACACCCAGAGTGGAAAAGTGATTGCGCAGGGTGCCCAGATAGCGTTTGGTGTAGGGGAATAATCCGTTGTCGATATGGCGCTGGATCACTTTGCGTTTGATCTCCAGCGTGTTCTTGCCGATCTCCATTAATTCATCCAGGCGAGCCAGCAAAGCAGGCTCGTTGCCTTTATAGAGATAACCCAGTCTTGCACAGTTCACGGTGACCACGCCGATAGAGCCTGTTTGTTCTGCGCTACCAAACAGGCCGTTGCCACGTTTGAGTAGCTCTCGTAAATCCAGCTGCAAACGGCAGCACATGGAACGGACCATATTGGGTTTTAGCTCGGAATTGATGAAATTCTGAAAATACGGCAAGCCATACTTCGCAGTCATTTCAAACAAAAGTTTGGCATTTTCTGATTCCCATGGAAAGTCAGTGGTCATATTGTAGGTGGGTATAGGGAAAGTGAACACTCGCCCCTTGGCATCGCCCGTTGTCATGACTTCAATGTAAGCACGGTTGATCATATCCATTTCAACCTGCAACTCACCGTAGGTGAAAGGCATTTCCTCACCACCGATAACAGGGATCTGTTCCCTCAGGTCTTCCGGACACACCCAGTCAAAAGTCAGGTTGGTGAAAGGCGTTTGCGTACCCCAGCGTGATGGCACATTCAGGTTGTAAATCAATTCCTGAATAGATTGCTTGACCAGTTCATAGCTTAGATTGTCCTTGCGGATAAACGGCGCCATGTAAGTGTCAAATGAACTGAATGCTTGTGCCCCCGCCCACTCGTTTTGCAGCGTACCCAGAAAATTCACAATCTGGCCCACTGCGCTGGACATGTGTTTGGGCGGCCCGGCTTCCACTTTACCCGGCACACCATTCAGGCCTTCATGGAGCAAAGTACGCAACGACCAGCCAGCACAGTAACCCGCCAGCATGTCCAGATCATGGATGTGAATATCCCCGGCGCGGTGTGCAGCACCCGCTTCCGGAGCATAAACATGGTTGAGCCAGTAGTTGGCGACCACTTTTCCGGAAACATTGAGAATCAGTCCACCCAGACTGTAACCCTGATTAGCATTTGCGTTAACGCGCCAATCCTGTTGTTCCAGATATTCGTTAACAGAAGAAGCAACATCCACCATGGTGTTGCGATCCTGACGCAACTTCTTGTGCTGTTCACGGTAAACGATGTAAGCACGGGCAGTCTGAAAGTGGTTGGCGGAGATCAGTACCTGCTCAACCACATCCTGGATGTTTTCAATAGCGGGTGAGTTGTTGTGAAATTTGTGCGACAACACTTTGACCACATGGGCGGCAAGCAATTCAGCTTCATTGCTGCCAAACTCTTCACTTGCCTGCCCGGCTCGCTGAATAGCTGAGCGAATCTTGTCCGGGTCAAACGCCGCGCGCTTTCCATCGCGCTTGAGTGCTTCCTTTGGCATTGAAACTAACCGCTGGCTTGGGGTTTCCGCTACGAGTGCTGTCATTTTTCCTCCTCCATTTAATCTTTGGCGCTGACTGAATGCAATGGCTGTTGTTGTTGAATATTGTTATTGCCAGGTGATGAAGCTTTAAATAATTAAACACAACATGTAGTGTTATTATTTTTCAATAATACTCCATGTAGTGTAGCTGTCAAGAAGAATTTAAGGTGTTTTTATCTTTATATAAAGAGTGGTGATTACTGCTGTCGGCATGTATAGTTATTCAGTATGCTTATTTTCTAAAAACCTGGAAATTTGGTAGGCTGATTTACAGGATGTAGATCTGGCCATGGATTTATATATGAAACTCACCAAGATGATTGCCACAAAACGCATCTCATCTTGGTAATGATAGTGCAAAGGTATTGGAAGCCGTTTAGTGATGCTTCTTAATGGCAATCCTGGACACACATCTTGTTTTCCCTGACACAGACACCGCGAGCTGTACCGCTATGTGCGTCAGCCATGCACTGCTGTAGGTCTGCTTTGCAGGCATCCAAACAGGCTTTGTTGTTGAGACGATTGGTTATCGTACAAACTTTATGTTCCGCGGGGGCCACAAGTACTTTCCCTTGTACGTCACAGTCACCACTAAACGTTGCAATGTAATTACTTTGATTTGTGCTGGATGCTGTTTCACTCACGACATATTCGCCTTCAAATACCGTCACTGGACCTGTCGTGCCTCCGTTGCTAACGTTTGTTGCACGAACGGTACCATCAATAAGTAAATTGAATAAGCTGGGATCCAACGCGGGATTCATGATTTTATTCACGGTAATTTGTCCTTCGGCACCGGTGCCTGGGTTGCGGCTACTAGTGATAATACAGTCTTTCTGATCGCCATATCCTAACGTGACTACACCTGTTGTGGCACAGTCTCCGCTGATCACGGTAGTATAGTTGCCAGAATTCGTACCACTACCTGCCGTGACTGACACGGTATGTATTCCTGTAGGAAGCTTGATCGACTGTGTTGTAGCGCTGTTACCGGCATTTGCAAGGCGCACTGTTCCATCGATGAGCAGATTGAATCTACCTGGATCAATCCCCGGTACGATATGATTCTCCACGATTAACTGTGGACTGGCGCAAACACTGTCACATTGTTTTCTTTCCCTTATACATAGCTGTCGTTCACCTGAACCATGCGCAACCTTCATGCATTGTCCTTCCTCGATGCTGCATGTGATGGTGCAGGCACGGTAGTCACGGTTAACATTGGTAATCGTACACGTAGCAGGATGCAGAACGGAAAAATGCACAGTTCCATTTGCTTCACAATCACCGCCAATCGAAACGGTATAATTCGCACCAGTGGTTCCTGTTGAGGCAGTTTCACTGATTTGTTGAGTAGACGTTACAGGTAGAGTAATCGGGCCTATCGTAGTATTGGATACGGTAGAGGCAATCACTGAACCATTCAAACTAACATTGAATTTGCCAGGATCGATACTTGGAATATTCTTCACTTGGACTGATAGATTACCGTTTACTTTTTCGACGTCGGCCCATACTTGTATGCCTGCGGCGGCGGCACCGATAAATCCTGTTGGTATTGTTGCGGAGGCCCATGTTGCCAAAACGCGATCGGAGTTACAGGCAATACCGTTATAATCGCCATACTTGGGGCCACCACCGCCAGTTTTGCAAGATTCACCGCTAGGACATGCAGGACCGCTGGAAAAGTCACAACGTGCATTGCTTCCGGTTCCTGCGCTGTTTTGGCATGAGCCGGCCAATTGAGGCTGTACACTGCACCCCTCGGAATCATTGGAATTTCTAGGTGAGCCAGCTCCACCAAACCAGCCACTGGCGCATTGCGGATCTGGATTGCCGGTAAGATTAAGTTCTCCATCTGCGAGTAATTGACCATTTCGAAGCGTAGCGCTTCCTATAAAATAATCTGTCAAATCATTACTTGCAGCACCGGGTGCAGAGGCTGCCCGCCGATCATACCAACCGACATAAGCATTGCCCGAGGATGTGCATAACCACGGCATGAAACGCCGTGCGGACGCAGTGCCGTTGATCGCGACCGGACTGCGCCAGGTTATTCCACCATCGAGCGAGTCTGCCACCAGTACATTATCATTCCTACTAGCATTGGAATCTTGATTAATTAACGCAACAAATATATGTTGCGCATTTTGGTCATCCACTGCTACGGTGGGCACCGTTAGATCCCAGTCGCAACGATCCAGTCCCGGCAATGGGCACGTGGGATTATTTATTCCTGACATCACGACACGTGGAAATCCCCGTAATTCCACGAGACCCTGATCACAGGATGTGTATTTATGGATCTGCGCATTTTGGCCGTCGCGAATGACGGCGTAGACAAATCCGTCCTGTCCTACAGTTAGGCGGGCGAAATCCCCTCCGCCAATGACAAGGGGGGCAGTCCAGTTTGATCCAGAGTCAACGGAACAGGAAAGCATCGATCTATTATCTCCTCCATTAATGAGGCCACAATTGGATGCCGGATTAAAAATCGTCGGCGTAAAATTACGCCAAGTCGCATAAAGTTGATCGCCTCCATGGCGCGAGGCATTAAAGCGATCGGCGGTAATCTTTTCCATATCAGGAAAACATATCGCTCCACCCGTGGTAGCACACAGCGCTGCGTTTCCCGCAAAAGTAAAAATTGCCCCGTTATTACCCGAAGACATCACACTGGCTGAACAGCCCGTTAAACCGGTTAAAACTGTTGTGCTGGTCGCACCAGGCAAACCCAACAACGCCAAATAGAAATTACCACTTCGACCAATTGCAACTGAGGGATCGCCTTGATTGGGAAAAGGCAGCGTTGCATTTGTTGCGTTAAAAGTGTTGCCACCGTCAAGTGAAATTGTTGTTCCTCCATTACTGCCGATAATCATATTCAGGCCGTTTGCCGCAACTCCGGCCTCTGTCTCACTGGATGTTCCCGCCTGTGTTGGTGCAAATGAGTGAAGAATGAATGGTTTCCGAAGGACAGGAGACGCTGTAGCCGTATCAATTACTTTATTGCCATCCGTGTCACCCGGAAATTTGAGTATCTTTGGTAAGGGAGAGTTTGGTTTCTTTAACTGCCGCAGTTCTTCGCGTGTGGCTTTTGCATCGTTGCGTATCGGCAATATCACGGCGCGTGCCATTGCTTCGGCATCTTTCACATGTTGTGCATCAGACTTCGGCGCAACACTGGTATCCATCACGATTACCATGTCCTGAGCTGCGATGGCGGTGAGTGTATGCAACGCAAACTCTTTATCACTTGCTCGCTCTTTAAAGTGTTCCTCCGGATTTGTAGGACGGTCCATCAACTTTGCTACAGGGGCTTTAAAGCGAATGGTCACCGATGGCCAACCACTAATCGCTGAAACCGTCGTCGTACCATGATAGGCAGAAGCAATCTGATCTAATCGTTGTAATGCATCGTGGTGATCAAGTCGTTGCTCCAACGTGATCATCGTATATGCTTCTGGCGCGTCAAGACGACCCTGCTTACCTTCAGTGATTACTTCTACTGCATTCTGATATTTGCGTTCCGATATTTGCCACTGTGTCGGAACTTTAATCGTAATCGTTTTTTGAAATGTGATGACCTTTCCAGCGGTATCCGTTTGAATACTGACCGGCCCAACGATAAGTTTTGAGGTTTTGTCGGAAACGGGTGCAGACGTTGTGCTTTCAGCCAAGACCAAACCGGGAGTAAAACTGATAAAGAAAACCAGAAGAAAGCATGATAAAACAACTCGCTGCATAACTTTCATATAAGTTCCCTTGCGGTCAAATTGTCATGAGTAAATCTGCCAAATACAGACCTGCACTGGCTAAGGGTAGGAAATTCAACCGCATAAATTGAAGTATCCATGAAAATGCTCAAACATAACTACATTTACAATATAGTTTGTCTGGCCAAAGCTGCAAGCCAGTTTTAAGTCACTATAGTAAACAGATTAATTGCTAAGAGTTTACTTGCATATGTCAACCCTATGGAAAGACGTATAACTGTACCCGACCCTTCAGTGACCATCAGCACAGTGGCACTTACGGTCTGAAAAATAGCCATAGCAACAAACAGGCATCTGTTTCGAGTTATTCGATGGGAATAGCTTTTATTTATTAAAGATGGGTAAAGAGGGAACGTTCGGTGCAATACCAATTGCGAACTGCAAGTGCCGATTTGCCCTTGTTAAAACGGCATTTGGAACCGCGTCTGGAAATCGACAATTTCCATCCTGCAGGTTTAATTCTGCAATTCTTTACTTCCTTGCTTCATCATCTCAATAAAAATTTTAGTGCGACTTGGTAGCAGGCGCGCATGCGGATAGATCAAGTTAATGGGGCTCGGCGGAGATTCGAATGCTTCTAGCAATATTTGCAGCTGCCCGGTAGCAAGATAGGGAGCCACTTGGTATGAGGTAAAAACGCCGATGCCTAAGCCTTCCACACATGCGGCAAGAGCGGGGCCAGCGTGATTAAACTCAAGGTTGCCAGTAACCGCAAGTGTGAATTGCTTGCCATTTTCCTGAAAGCGCCACCAGGGACCGTTAGTAGTTGAAAAACGGATGCAATTTGCCTTGAGTAAGTCTTTAGGGTGCTTGGGTTTGCCGTGTTGTTCAAGATAACTTGGACTTGCCACCAGCACCCTTCTGACGGCGCCAATTTTTTGTGCGATCAAGTTGCTATCCTGTAGCTCGCCTACCCGAACGCCGATGTCGATGCCTTCTTCCAGTAAATTGACGACACGATCCAGCAAGATCAGATTGCAGCGCACCTTGGGGTAGCGTTGTACCAAGCTCATGATGACGGGTGCAACCACCATTTGACCAATGGCCAGCGAAGCAGTGACAGTGAGTAAACCGCTTGGCTCTTGCACTTCTGAACTTAAACCCGCCTCGGCATCAGCAACCGCCCCAAGTATTTGGCGACAACTTTCCAAATACCGTCGGCCCTCCTCGGTGAGTGAAATTCGCCTTGTGCTGCGATTAAAAAGACGTACCCCTAACTCCGCCTCGAGTGCGCCAAGTGATCTTACCACGGCAGGCAAAGAGGATTCCATTGCCTGTGCGGCCGCAGTAAGGCTGCCACTGTCGGCAATTTGCGTGAAGGTGAGCATCGCTTTGAGTTTATCCATAATCGAATATTAATCCGAAAAATGGAGTAGTTAAATAATATTTTCGGCATTTATCATTTAATTCGCAGTAATCATACTGGCTTCCGATGGATCGACACAGGAAGTAACAACGATCTCTCTTATAAGGTTTTTCATGGGACTTCATCTAAAACCATTTTTCAAAACTCACTATAAGGCGTGCCGAACATGCATACAATTTCTAAAAAATTAATCAGTATTTCCCTTTTGAGCATTGCGCTGGGCTTCACTTCCCCCGCATTCGCCCACAAACATGCCATGCATCATGATACCGTCCTGGCGAATGACAAAATGAGCCTCACGGACGCGGCTTTGCGTGATCTTTGGGTCGGGCATGCTTTTTGGGTGCGCGCCGTAGTGACAGAAACCATGAATGGCAATAGCGGTGCCGCCGCAGCGGCAGAGAAAGAAACAGTCAATAATGCGAAGCAGTTGGCTGCTTCAATCGAACCTTTTTACGGCAAGGCCGCATCTGAAACCCTTTTTAAACTTTTGGCAGGACACTACACTGCCGTTAAGGGATATTTGATTGCAACTCAAAGCAAAAACGAAACCAGGCAAAATGAAACGCGGCAGGACATGATCGATAATGTTGAGCAGATTGCGACATTCCTGAGCAAAGCCAACCCCAATCTGCCTATTGATGCATTGCGCGGAATGCTACTGGCGCATGGCGGTCATCATATCCAGCAAATTCAGCAAATCGCTAATCAGCAATACGCCGAAGAAGCCCAAACCTGGGAAGCGATGAAAACACATATGATCGGTATTGCTGACGCCTTGACTGTCGCCCTTGCCAAGCAATTTCCCGCTCAATTCAAGTAATGGTGGTTTTTCCGATAGATAACAATTGTACTGAAAGGAGCAATAACATGAATCCCGTATCAACAGATTCAAAGGCTGTCGCAAACCCTGCTCAGCCCATCAAACTCTATCGTCATCCGATTTCTGGTCACTGTCACCGGGTTGAACTTTTTCTTTCGCTGCTCAATTTGCCGGTGGAATTCATTCAAGTCGATTTGGCGAGTAAAGCACAAAAAACGCCTGAATTTTTGGCAATGAATCCGTTTGGACAAATTCCTGTAATACAGGATGGCGCAACCACTTTGGCTGATGCCAATGCAATTTTGGTTTATCTAGCCCATCAATATGCTCCAGATGATTGGCTGCCGCATGATCCGACGCAAGCAGCTCAGGTTCAACGCTGGTTGTCGGTGGCTGCTGGTTTACTTGCTTTTGGCCCGGCTGCGGCGCGAGTGGCGGTTTTATTTAACGCACCGATCAATACTGTTGAAGCTATTGCCCGGGCGAACAATCTGTTCGGAGTGATGGAGCAAACGCTCTCGCAAACGCCTTTTTTGGTGGGGTCGAATCCAACGCTCGCAGACATCGCCAACTATAGCTACATTGCACGCGCACCTGAGGGGAATGTCTCGCTGCAACCTTATCCGAATCTTCGTGCATGGTTAGCGCGCATCGAAGCCTTGCCAGGATTTGTACCAATGACGACAACCATTGTTGGCTTGGTTGCGTAATCTATATCAAGGTTGAGTGGGCTGAATATACCGCTAACAAAACGGCCCGAGAGGCAACATGATTGAACAACAAAACATCGACTTGACTACCATGAAAGGACTGGGGAGCTCTCTGGTCCACCTCTCGTCCCCTCAGGATTTTCCATGGTCAGGAATTCAGTCTTTGGCGCCATTTGAAACCATCGAACTCGCTAAAGGTGTTCGCCACGATGTATATATCATCAGCGGAACATTGCACGAAAATGGGCATGGACATCGAGTAGGAAGTTTTCTGCGACGTGGCACAAACGCTATTTTTGCTGCTGGGGTTGCAGGGGCCTTGCTGTTTATTAATCGCGATGCTATTGATAACGAATGCAGACCGGAAACCATAGCCGGCCCTGATCTATTTTGGTTTTCTGGTTACCCGCAAGGCATGAAAATAGCCTGTCTCGCAAAATCGCCTCATCAGTTATCGCTCGTACTATGGCAGCCCGGAACCCGAGTGCATTTCCACACCCATCCCTTGGGTGAAGAAATTTTGGTATTGGAAGGAGAGCTGCGCGATGAGAAGGGCGCTTACCCAGCGGGCTGTTGGCTGAGATTTTTACCAGGGTCAGGGCATGCCCCATATGCCGAACAAAAGACTTTGATTATGCTGAGAAATGGGCATTTGCAGCAATGCTGAACTTAGAGGAAATGTGTGGTGACACGAATGAGAGACTGGATCAGCGACTGAAGTTATTTTACCTTTTAACTTTGCGCTGAACGACTGTCGTTGACGATTTTTAATTACCAGAGCGTGGTTTAAGCAGTGCCCGTAGTCGCGATGGGAGGAGGTTTGTGGCATCCAGTGGAGGCAGATCCAAAGCATCCAGGGTGTTTTTGACGAGCAGGCCGAGTTCTGTATCACCTTCCATAGTGAGTCGACGGTTAAAAAACAGTGTATCGGGATCTTCTTTACGTAATCCCAGCATCAGAAAATCATAGGCGTTGGCGCTGATAGTCAGGTCCGCTTTGGATGTTGGCCATATAGCCACAAAGCTTTCAGGTGTAACGCTAAAATTGAGTTCGGTGCCGCCATCTTTAATGCGGATGCAGATATGTTTGCCATGTAGTGGTTGTAAATCCTGTGGCTTCAGATAAAGGCTGAGCATGACGTTAAGAAGCGTGGAGAACAATAACGAATGCGGATGCTGCGGGAGTAAAGAAAGCAAACCGCTGACAGGTTTTGGCAGGATAAATGGTTGGTTGCTCATGGGGTGCATTCCTTGTCAGTGTATGTAACACTCGCTTGTTTAACGGCAGGGCCGGGAACGAACTTCATCACCTGCTGCAGTAGCGGAGCATCCAGTTCTGCTTGCGCCTGAAACTGCCCTGCATAGGCAAGACTTTCTTCTTTCAGTTCATAGCAGTTGGCTCCGCCGATATCCATCAGCACGGCGGGTATGCCCGCATCACGAAAAGCCTGGTGGCGTTTGATGAAAAAATTGCTGCAGCACATTCCGACATATGCTTTGGCACCTTGCTGTTTCATGGTGCTGAGCGTAGAAACTAGATGCTCATATTTGGTTATAGTGATGGCCTGCATGTTGCGCTCGCGGGCTAGTCGATAGGCTTCACCTACTTCACACAGACCACATTCCGGGCATTCTTCACTTTCCCGCCAATGACACCAGACAGGTTTTGCACAATAAGGTATCAGCATGACATCGGCAGATTCAAGACAGGTTTTGCACAATAAGGTATCAGCATGACATCGGCAGATTCAAGAATGGTTTGTGCGGATATGCTCTCGTCCGGGCGAAAAAGCATGAGCTTGTTTGTATCGACCCCGAGTGTTTGCTGCAAATTGGATTTCTCGATTGAAAGCTGCAGTACCTGAGCCACGTCATTTACGGTAAACCCAAACAGTTCTGCATGATTGTTGCGCAAGATTCGATGTAGCGCACCATCCAGCATGCATGGAGACAGGCCAACCAGCGCTTCCTCAATTTTCTGAAACAGGTCCTGGGGTAATACATGAATATCACCCGCCAGCTGCACACGCAGGATTGCGTAAGCTGCATGGTCAAAATCCACCCGCGCGCGAAGCACGCCACCCGCCGTTTTCCAGACTGATTCCATATTGCTTTCACTATGCCAGTTGATACGATCTGTAAAGGCAGTGTCCGTTTCCGGGCTCAAAGCCAATGTGTGATTGACGAATTCTGGCTGTAGATTAAATTGAAAAGTGAGCCCTTCCTGTATAGCGGCAATGATGTGCTGAGTTTCCGGGATTTCACCCAGGCACTCACGGATCGTGACTAGTCGTTCCCGAGCGCTAGCGAGCCCATCGGCAGAGAGTTTTTCTGTAGGAATACGCAATGCCTCAAGCATGGACTGGATGTTGACATCCAGTAAAAGGGTTGTCTGAAATAGCAGGGAGTCGCCTTCGATAGCAAGAAATGCTGAAGCAATCTTGCGCCCCTCGATTTCAAGATCATTGGGGAAGTGGAAATGCGTGAAAATACCCAATGTCGCCAAGCCAGAGGATAATCCGGTACAGAACATTTCAAGCAGTTGCGTGCCACGCAAGCTTTCCAGACCCTTGCGGCTGATAATCAGGCTGATGCCCTGTTGTGCTTCATCCAGATACAACGCACCGCCCCCACTGATGCGCCGTGCGATCTCAATGCCGTGGGTATGGCAATAATCCAGGCGCAGCTCCCGGTCAATGGGCTGATGCAAACCGACGCAAGCCATAGGCAAGCTGCGGTAAAAGCGCAAAGTATCTGGTTGTTGTCCTGCCGCGTGCAGTTGCAGTAATGCCTGATCTACACTCAGGTTTCGAGTGCCGGAGTCAGGGGCATCTTCAATGAAAAGCACAGGCTCGGTTAAGACATTCATCGTGGTGTAAACTCCGTGGATTGTTCCAGGCCGGGTCTGCCGTGCCAGTACCCGTCGCAGCTTTTATCCGGCATCCATTTAGCCAGTTGTTGCATGCTTTCATGCGTGATTCCCGGGGCGTTCAGAAATTGCCTGAATTGTTCAATAATTTTTGTGGTATGCCAGGCCTGGGGGCTGATGCGGACGACTTTTACACCCATTTCGTCCATGACAGCTAACTCGTTGACAAGGTTGTATACACTGGCAGATTGTGTCTGGATGCCGTTAAGCACAAGAAATGGCTGCCCCTCTCGGGTTTTAAGGGTAAGGCCGTTAGCGTAGTCCATACATCGGAACTGGCAGTCATCCTTGGGCAGATTGTGGTGTCGGGCAGTAAAGCAGCGGGCAGAAAATGCCAGAGGTAACCGGCCAAAGGCAAACACTTCCGTTTCCATGGGGAACGGATTTTCTTGATGTATTCTGTTCAGCATGTCTCGCGACATTTCTACCGGCATTACCCATCGTTTTGCACCCATTTCGGAAAGTAACGACAAACTGGGCGCATTGTAGACGTTGATATGGGGGCCAATGACAAATGGTAACCGTCCATTGAGCAGATGCACCGCACCCATGTCGTTGGCTTCTACGGAGTACTGGTTATTTTCGGTGATTTTGCGCAACGCCTTCATATCTGATTCAGATTCCAGCAACGCCTGTGTTGAAAGCACCACTTCCTTACCTGCTGCCGCAAGCTTTTCTGCTACTGAAAGCCAGTCATTAAGGCGCAGGTTGTGGCGACGCGAGCAGACGGTTTCTCCCAGATAGACGATATCTACGGATGTAGCGGCGATCTCATCGTAAAACTTAAAAATAGCTTCCCGTTCCCAGTAGTAAAGGATAGGGCCGAGGGATATTTTCATGTTGGTTTTTCGCAAAACTGTTTGGTTGGGTGCAGAGAAGTTAAGGCGCTGAGATCCGCTTTATCACCGCGCATTAGCCCCGATAAGTTGCAGAATTTCAAATGTGGCCTTATTTCCATGGTCGGTGATAGGCACCCAGCGTGTGTTGCTGGCCTTCTGCTACGCTGCTGAGTTGCGCCATCCAGGAGGGATTTATAACAAAATTATCAGGGGCACGTTGACAGGTATCTATTGCCGCCCGCCATACTTTGGTTACCTGTGCCACATAGGCCGGGCTGCGTTGGCGCCCTTCTATTTTGATAGCAGCGATACCCATGCGTTGCATGTCCGGCAAAAGCGCCAATGTATTCAGACTGGCTGGTTCCTCGATAGCATAATAGGTTTCGTTACCAACTTCGAAACGGCCTTTGCATAATGTGGGGTATCCAGCGCTTTCTGTGTCGATATGGCGGTCCAGCAATACCCCATTCAGTCTTGATTCAAGTCCTTTTGGAGTTTGCTCCCAGCGCACCGCTTTTGCAGGAGAGCACACACCACAGGTATTGGGTGATTCACCCGTGGCATAAGAGGATAAGGCGCAGCGTCCTTCCACCATGACGCACAGCCCGCCAAATCCGAATAACTCAATTTGTACCGGGGTGTTTTTCACCACATGTTCTACTTGGGGTAAGGATAGTACGCGGGGCAATACTGCACGGCTTACGCCGAAATGTTCATGAAAAAAATTGATCGCTTCGTAGTTGGTGGCGGAGCCTTGCACCGACAGATGCAAACGCAAGTGAGGATGATGCTTAACCGCATAACGCATGAGGCCAATGTCGGCAAGAATAACAGCATCCATGCCCAGATTCGCTGCCTTGTCTACTGCACCTTGCCAGCGCTCCCAGTTATCTGCTTGAGGGTAGGTGTTCAGCGCAAGCAATACCTTTTTGCCTTTTTTATGGGCGTATTGTATGCCTTCTTTGGCGCTGGACTCATCAAAATTAAGGCCAGCAAAGTTACGTGCGTTGGTGTTATCGCGAAATCCGATATACACGCAGTCCGCTCCGTGATCAACGGCGGCTTTGAGTGCAGGCAGACTTCCGGCGGGACAGACCAGTTCTGGAGCAGTGGCTTTATGCGACATGTTTCAACCGTAAAACTTCATGTTGGGCGAACTGCCCCTGTTGATGATTGCGAATGCGTAGTTCTTTTTCGATACCATTCAATACATTCCATTTTTGGGAACACCATAGCGGTGCCAGCAAAATGTTTTTGGAAGCCGTGCCTGTAACACGATGAAATACAATCTCTCGTGGTGTGCGCTCGATCAGATCGGCGGCGATGCGAATATAATCGTGCATTTCCAAAGGTTCATATTCTCCCCGGCGCCACTGGTTGGCGAGCATTGTGCCTTTCACTACATGCAGCGGGTGCAGTTTCAGGCCATCTACCCCAAGATTGAGCACCATGTCTAAAGTCCTGTGATAGTGCGCTTCGGTTTCTCCTGGCAGGCCGATAATGAGGTGGGCGCAAACCGGAATGCCGCGCTTTCTCGCTGCAATAACAGAAGCCGCATATTCCTTGAGCCCATGCCCGCGATTGACGCGTTGCAGCGTCTCATCGAAAGCGGATTGCAACCCGAGTTCCAGCCAAACCTCGAGGCCCTGATGAAGATATTTCTCAAGCAGGTCCAACACTTCGTCAGGTACGCAATCAGGCCGGGTACCTACAGACAAGCCGATGATATCGGGGTTGTTCAACGCCTCCTGATAGAGTGCTTCAAGTTGCTCAACTGCCGCGTAGGTATTCGTGTAGGCTTGAAAATAGGCTAGAAAATGTTTGGCGCGGGTACGTTTTGATATGGCTTTTCTGCCTGATGCGAGCTGCGCATCCATGGCAAGCGGCTTGTTTCCGTTTGGGCTAAATGAAGTGTTGTTGCAAAAAGTACAGCCTCCTGTCCCTTTGCTGCCATCCCGGTTAGGGCAAGTGAAACCTACATCCAGCGCAATCTTGTGCACGCGCTTGCCGTGGCGGCGCAGCATGTGTTGTCCAAACGTATTGATGTGGTCTGACAGTACCATTTGACAATGTTTGTGTGTTCGTTTCAGTAGCAGGATTACCAAAGTGATGAAGCCTATATTAGGACATGACTATCTTAATGTAAAGTTAAAATGCGAAATCCATGAGGCGAGAATATTGTAATTTGTTGATCCCTAATTGAAGTGATGAGAATGAATAAAAATTAAACTTGTATTTTTAATACATCTTATTAAAATAGGAAGTGATTCGATACCGAATTGATGAGTGGGAGTATCTAAGAAAGCAGATTAAAGATTGACTGAGCTTTTTAACTTGAATGGAGAATACTATGTCGCAGCCGCACTTACATATTTTACCGGAACAGATCTATCCATTTGATGCCAGAGGAGTTGCCAAGCGCTTCCGTCACGCGGCCATTTTCGGGTCGCTGGACGCATTGCATCCAGGTGAAACCATGCGTTTTGTAAATGATCATGATCCCCTGCCGTTGCTGGATCAAATGAAAGCGCGGTATGGTGATGCTGTGAATATCAATTATCTGAAGCGCGAACCTGGGCAGATCGTGATTGACTTTACCCGAGTATGATTCTACTTTAAACCTGATAAATGGCGCATGGCCTGAATCGGCGCCGATTTCACTATCGTATAATTGACCTGCTCATGTTAATGCGCCAGTAAAATAGCGTATTAACATGAAAAAAGCTGGAAAATCAGCGTTTAGTGACGTATTTGCAGTGTTAAACTGATTTCAGTTAAGTTACCCAAATGGATGTGTGATAGTGCTACCCGTCCTTGTCTTCATAGCGATTACGGCTTTCATTGCCGCATTGATCTTGCCCTGGATGCTGAATGCACCGCCGGTAGCTTTTATACATCTCGTGTTTTCAGTCGGTGTCATGCCGCTGATCATTGGCGCGATGATGCATTTTGTGCCGGTGTTAACCCGCAGCGCTTCCCCCTCACCCAGCGCAAAAACCCTGCCAGTATGGGCAACACTGGCAGGGTTGCTGGTATTTATCTCTTTTGCCTACCCGACTGAAGCACCGAACACTTATTATTTGGGTGCGTTACTGGGATGGGTTGTTTCTGGGGTAATGGGCTGGTGGATATATCGACGTGGTGTAGCAAGCCTGGGTAGACCGCATCCTTGTCTGAACTGGTATCTGGCGGCGCTTGGTTGTCTGATGCTTGCGTTGACCGCCATACTTCTGATGGTGTTATTTCCTGAACAACGCTTGCCGCTTCGACGATTCCACCTGCATCTGAATACCCTGGGATTTATCGGATTGACAGCCATATCCACCTTGCAAGTGTTGCTTCCGACTGCAACAGGTAAAACGGACGGGAAGGTCGCGCAACGGTTACGTGGTGACTTGAAATGGATGATGGCCGGCGTGCTTTTGGTTGCTACTGGCGCGGGTTGGGTGCCATTGCTGGTATGGCCCGGATTGTTGTTGTTAGCCTTCCCGGTTATGCGGCTAGTGCTGGCGTGGCTAAGAATTTACAGGCAAGAAATAATAAGCTGGAGCGGCGCAGCACCTTCACTGGGTGTTGCATTGCTGGGGTTTGTAATGGCTTTGCTGTTTGGCGGGTTACATGGGGCAGGCATCATTAGCGCAAGTAATGCCGCGATTGCATATATTCTCAGTTTTCTTTTTCCTTTGGTAACGGGTGCAGCCAGCCAGTTGTTACCAGTATGGATTCGCCCCGGTCAGCAGAATAAGTGGCATACTCAACTCAGGCAACAACTAACCTTTATGGCCGGGTTACGTGCTGGCTTATTCATTGCAGCAGGTGCTGCAGTGAGTTTAGGGTGGCATTGGGGGATATATATTGCGCTAGCTGGGTTGGGCATGTTTGGCCTGCAACTGGTGAAAGGATTGTTCACTTCCAGCAAATAATTTAAGAGCAAAACATAATATTTTGGAGGATACGATGACTTATCCCGTTTTTTTTGATCAGGTTAGAAAAATTACGCTGTATGACCCCTTGGCCGAGTTTCTGGGAGCATCGACCAATGGCTTGATTGAATACACCTACACCGATGCAGTAAATCTCGCCGGCCATTCTTGCCCGACAGTAGCGGGTGCCTATTTAATGACAGTCAAGGCGTTGTATAAATTATTTGATGGCAGCATTCCGGAGCGTGGGGCGGTAAAGGTTCAGTTTAAAGAGGATGCAACAAAAGGTGTGACCGGGGTGATTGCCAATGTGGTAGGTTTGATTACAGGAGCAACCCAGGAAACCGGATTCAAAGGTATTGCAGGTAAATTTGACCGACGGAATTTAATGAGCTTCAATGCTGGAATAAATGACGACATCTGTTTTGTGAGAATGGATACAGGTGCTTGTGTCGCAATGCAATATCACCCGGATATAGTGCCGCCCATGCCTGAAACGCAAGAACTGATGCAGAAATTCCTGTCGGGTAACGCGACTGCAGAGGAAATGAAAAAATTCAGGGAGCTTTGGCAGGTTCGGGTTAAACGAATATTAATCGATCACTTCGACGATCCGGAAATGGTGAAAATGACGTTCCTCCCTGCAGAAAAAAATGTCCTTGCCAAATGAAATTCTGGTCAGGCTGACACTGGAGAAAATAGCTACCCATTGTCAGGAACTAGACAAGCAATCAGCCAGTCCAGGCCATACGCTTGCTGCACTGACGGGATTGCAAACTTGCCTGGTAAACATGGTACCTTCCGGTGACCACGGGCTTCCGGTATATCGGGAAATGATGGCCGTGATAGAGCATTATGCTACTGCTGCTAGAACACGGTTGCTGGAAGAAAGCGCTGTTGTGCTGATAAGGGCTCTGCGTGAACGAAATCAAAAAGAGATTACGCACATTCATGCAGCACTATCTCGAAATGGGTTCATGCTGGTGGCGAAACAGGCCATTGCTCAATTGCTTGCAGAAGAGTTGGTCGTGGCGACAGCCTGGACAAAAAGCTGGTGTGAGGATGCCACCTCAAGAGCGCAAGCCGCGAGTGGATATCCTGACGCACTGAATTTTCAAGGGGCAGGAATTCAGCCTGAAGCCTATTCGGCGATGAAGGAAATGGTTGCTTATTTAGGCAGTTCAGTCACCAATATAGCGTAGAGTCATTTTTAGCTGGCATTTAAAAAACAAGGAAAAACGCATGAACCTCCAGTCAACGACATGGCGCAACTTTACCGCAGCACCTCACCGAGTGATGTTTTTGTCTGGTGTTGTGCAAGGTATCGCAACCATGCTCTGGTGGCTGATTGATCTTTCCGGACGGTACGGCATGGGTCCGCAATGGGGCACATGGACGATTCCCTCGATCTGGGCCCATTCCTATCTGATGATTTACGGATTTTTTCCGTTTTTTATTTTTGGTTTTTTGTTCACAACCTATCCGAACTGGATGAATGGTGAAAAGGTATCGGCACGATATTATGTCCCCGCATTTTTGCTAATGGCAGGAGGTGTGGTTTTATTTTATGTGGGAATGATCGCAGGCTTAAGTATTTTGGCGGCAGGAGTCATGCTGATGATGGCGGGATGGGGTATCGCACTGTATGCCCTGTTGCGAATATTTATCAACGCTTCTCACCCGGATAAGCGGCATTCGCTGGTAACCACAATCGCCCTGGCAATGGGCTGGCTGGGAATGGGCGGCATGCTGCTATGGCTGGTTGCAGATTACCAGTGGGCACTGGATTTTGCACGGATAGGGGGTATATGGTTTTTTTTGCTGCCGATTTTCATGACGGTCAGCCATCGCATGATTCCGTTTTTTTCCAGCAAAGTGATTGAAAATTATGTGGTTGTGCGCCCTTACTGGGTGTTGTGGTTGATGCTGGCATGTGCGGTGGGGCATGGCGCGATGCAGTGGGCCGGCGTGTACGCTTACCAGTGGCTGTTTGATCTACCCCTTTCAATCACTGCTTTGGCTCTGTCTTATTTGTGGGGCATACACCGTAGTTTTAAAAACAGATTGCTGGCAATGCTGCATGTGGCATTTTTCTGGCTGGGAATCGCCACAGCGCTTTATGCTGCGCAAAGCATAGCGCTGTTTTTGAGTGGTGGCGAGTTATTCATGTTCGGACTGGCCACTTTGCATGCACTGACGATCGGTTTTTTTGCATCCATGATGCTGGGTATGGTTTCAAGAGTGACGCTTGGGCATTCCGGGCATCCTCTGGTGGCAGATTCAGTGACCTGGTTGTTTTTCTGGGGCTTTCAGGTGGTTGCATTGCTGCGCGTGGTACCCGATCTGTTGATGGCGGGCAACAGTCATGTTTTTTATGCCTATTTACTGGCAGCTGTGGTGTGGTTGGTGAGCTTCGTTCCCTGGGCAATCAAGTATGCGCCCGGGTACTGGCGTCCAAGGGTAGATGGAAAGCCAGGCTAACTATCTGATTCCGAGCTTGATTTGAATCAAGGTGATTGATGCGATACCCGGGTAAAGTAAACGTAAATACTTACCATACTCAGGAGTTGAACATGAGCACGATCAGTGCATATCTCTCAACCGATCATCATCGCTGCGATGAACTGTTTGCCCAGGCTGAAGAAGCCGCTGCGAAGAGTGACTGGGTAACGGCAAAATCCAGTTTCGATCAGTTTCTTGCGTCCATGAATCACCATTTTGGCATGGAAGAAGAAATCGCATTCCCGGCGTTCGAGCAGGCAACAGGAGTCAGTAATGGACCAACCTGGATGATGCGCATGGAGCACGATCAGATGCGCGAAGTGTTTGGCAGTATGGCTACAGCGATTGCTGAGAAGGATACCAACAACTATCTGGGGCTGTCAGAAACGCTTTTGATTGTGATGCAACAGCACAACATGAAAGAAGAACAGATGCTATACCCAGCAACAGATCAGGTGCTGGGCGAAGGACGTGCCGATGTCATTAAGCGGCTCCAGACTTTCGAAAAAATAGGTGCATAAAGTATGGGTTGCGAAAAGATGCTGGACGTTCGTGGGTTAGAGCCACCTGAACCGATGGTAAAAATAATGGATGCACTGGAGGTATTGCCACCAGGAGAAGCGCTTTGTGTTGCTATACATCGCGAGCCTTTTCCGCTTTATGCCATGCTTGCTGAGCAGGGCTATACTCACAGCACGATCTGGCATCAGGATGGTTATTTCGAATTAACCATTCAGCAACGATAGGCATCACATGCAATTAGCCGGCCTGTCATTGGATCAGGCACCGCCCATATCAGTGCCATTCCGTTTTTTTCTTACTGCTCCCTTGTTTCTGTTGATTGCAGCGTTGGTGTTGCTGCTTGAAGGTCCAGTTGCAATTGTTTCGCGCTGGACACCGGCAATGCTGGCAATGACGCATTTGCTGACCCTGGGGTTCATGGCCATGGTGATGATGGGCGCCATGCTGCAAATGTTGCCGGTTGTGGCCGGTTCACCTGTTCAGAAACCTCGTCTGATTGCCTGGCTGATACACCCGGCACTGGCGGCTGGAACCTTGCTGCTTGCTGCTGGATTCTTGTTCGGGCAGTCTGTTCTGATCAAGTTGGCCATTGCTTTTCTGGTATCAGGGTTATCGGTTTTTATCATGGTCATCGGGCATAGTCTGGTTCGTGCGCCCGCGCATAACGCAACAGTCAATGCCATGCGTCTGGCGATGGTTTCACTGACCATAACCGTTGTGTTGGGGGTGATGCTGGCAGCAGCAGTAAGCGGGTATGCTGATGTGCCGATGTTGCAAATTGTCGGCCTGCATGCGGTATGGGGATTGTTGGGATGGGTGGGGTTGCTGGTAATCGGTGTGGCCTATCAAGTAGTGCCGATGTTTCAGCTTACACCGGTTTATCCTCGGACTATTTCCCGATGGCTTGCATGGACAGTATTTAGCTTGATTGTGCTTTGGTCCATTGGTGAGTGGCTGTTTTCACAGCGATTGGTTTGGGTGGATTCCGCCATTTCTGGCAGTTTGGCAGGGTGCTTTATAGTATTTTCCGGGATAACGCTTTACCTGCAAAAAAAAAGACGGCGTCGCATTCCAGATGTCACTCTGCAGTTCTGGCGTACAGGATTAGGGTGTCTATTGGCAGATATCGCACTATGGACGGCAGGGCAGTTCCTGCCATCGATTCATGCTTCAGCAGTTTATCCCGTGTTGCTAGGCCTACTGTTTATCTTCGGATTTGCTGTTTCGATGATTACCGGCATGTTGTACAAAATTGTCCCCTATCTGGTGTGGTTTCATCTGCATGCCAAGCGAAATGAAGGGGCAGTTGTACCCAATATGAAGGAAATCATTCCGGATGTAGTGGCTTGGCGCCAACAGTATCTGCATACCCTTTCAGTTATTATGTTGCTGCTGGTAACACTATGGCCAGTGTTCTGGATGGCTGTTATAGCCTCTTTCGTTCTTGCTGCTTCGTCTGCCCTGCTTTGGCTGAATTTGTTCAGGGCCACTCGCTTATATTCCAGGTGTGTTCGGTCAACTGCTTGACACCTGTCATTATTGTACATTTATAATGCATCTTTAGTTCGTCCTATGCCGAGCTGAAAATGGGCAAATTTTGATTGTTTGCGATCATAATAATAAGTGTTGTGAAACTATCCTTTAAAACATTAATTCCTTATTTTGTCCCCGAGGCGACGCCATTGTCCCTTGGTGAAAAATTGCGCTCCGGTCTGGCGTCTTTTGGCGGCATCCTGCTGGTGGGCTTGATCAGCAGTTACTTTATTACGGGCCCGGGATTACCGTTAATGGTGGCGTCGATGGGGGCTTCAGCTGTGCTGCTGTTTGCTGCTTCTCATAGCCCGCTAGCGCAACCCTGGCCGCTGATAGGTGGGAATATACTTTCTGCGGTTACAGGTGTGGCCTGTTCCAAAGTGCTGCATGATCCGGTGCTGGCTGCGGCAGTGGCGGTATCTTTGTCCATCATCGTCATGCATTTAACTCACTGTCTTCATCCGCCTGGCGGTGCTGTTTCACTCATACCTGTTCTAGGCGGGGAAAATATTCAGGCACTCGGTTTTCATTTTGTATTGCTGCCTGTTGCATTGAATGTTCTGGTGATATTTGCAGGGGCAATGATCATCAACAACCTGCTGCCAGGCAGGCACTATCCATCACGTCCGTTGAAAATGAGGGATGATATTCATAAGCATGATGACCCGAAAGCAATGGATAGGCTCGGTGTTACTTCGGATGATTTGCGCAATGCATTAAAAGATTTCAATGCCTATCTTGACGTCAGTGAAGAGGATCTGAGCAAGGTTTATAAAATGGCTGGAATGCATTCCTACCAGCGAAAAATGGGTGTGATTAATTGCGCCGATATAATGTCACGAGATCTGGTTACAGTGGAATATGGTACCGAGCTTGAAGAGGCGTGGGCTCAATTACGTTTTCATAAGATAAAGGTACTGCCGGTAGTAGATAGAGCACATCGTGTGATTGGTATAGTCACGTTGGTAGACTTTCTGAAACGCGCAAACCTGAAAACTTACGAAACCTTTGAGGATAAACTGATCAAGTTTATCAAGCGCACGCCCGGCATGGCTTCAGATAAACCTGAAGTGGTTGGTCAAATTATGGCTACACCCGTATTTACCGCAAATCAAGACATGCATATTGTTGAATTGGTGCCATTGCTTTCGGAAAAGGGGTTGCACCATATCCCGATTGTGGATGCAGAAAAGCGCCTGGTTGGTATGGTGACACAATCCGACCTGATTGCAGCGCTCTATGCAGGTGCGGTAGCTAAAAGCGAATAGCCGTCAAAACGATAATATAATCCTGATTATCAATCAACTTCAGCCAGTTAAACAGGGCATTTATCTATTGAGCAGCATTAACATCACGTTGGCGTGTTTTCAGGTGGTTTGTGTAATGCAGTACTTTAACCGCGGAGGCGCCGAGGCGCGGAGAAAGAAAATGCTTTGTGAACTTAAACTGCCGCGCAAGATAACAAAGCATCACAGTTTTATTTTTTTGGTGAATTAACTCTGCGCCTCTGCGCCTCCGCGGTTAATTAAATGGCTTTTTATTTTGATAAATTTCCAAAACCAGAACGAGCTGTCTTTAGCTGAGCGTTCTTGCTAATCACGAAAATTGTTACGCTGCCGCCAAGGTGAAAGCATCTGCATAGATATCTTTCATTGCAGCACCGGACAAGAACGCTTTTTTCTTGGCGGCTTTTACCATGTCAGGATTTCCGCATAAAAATATCCGCCAACCGGAGAGTCCATTTATATCTGCAAGCGCTACGTCTAAAGCGCGGCCAGTTGCATATCCTTCCTTGGCAACAGATTCGGTATTTGAAATGCACGGTGTATAGACGAAATTGGGGTGTCGCTTGGCCAGCGCGCGCAGTTCCTCTGTTAAATAGAGCCCTTCGATATTTCTGCTGCCGTGGTAGAGCCGAATCGGGCCTGTATGTCCTTGAGTTATTGCATCAAGTGCAATGCCATACAATGGGGCAAGCCCTGAGCCTGTTCCTATTAATAGTAGTCCTTGTTCAGGTGTGCCGGGGACATAGAAACAGTTTCCGATTGGCTGACTGATTTCTACTGAATCGCCCGGTTTAAGTTGGTGGTGTATCCAGCCGCTCACGCGTCCGCCCGGTACTTTGCGGACGTGCAATTTTAAATGCGTATCGTGTGCAGGTACGCTTGCGAGGGAATAACTCCGTCCTAGCGTTGAATCTTTGAACAGATTGATGAATTGGCCGGCTCTGTATTCCACAGGTTGCTCACAATGCAACCCCAGACAGACAATATCATGGCTGAGCGGTTCTACGGTTTTGACTGTTGCCTTGAAACGTCCGGCATCCGCATCAGGCAGCGTGATTTCCATATCTTCTTGCGGGTGACACGAACAGGCCAGAAAATAATTTTGGGCCTTAAGCGTTTCTTTTAAACCCTTTTGAGCCGATTCTGGCGGGGAACCATTTGTTGCTCGCATCAGGCATGTCTGGCATGACCCGCTGCGGCAAGAATGGGGAACTGGTACACCCTGTCCAATTAACGCATCCAGCACGCTTTCGTTTGGATTGCAGTTATAAGTGTTGTTTTCAAATAATAGCTTGGTGGCCATGATGTACCAGTTTGTGTAGTGATTAATTATTTACCCAGCACGTCGCCGCGTGTGGTTTCGCAAAGCGCCGCTACTTCAGAAATATATTCTTCTGGCCCGTTGAGTTCTTTCAATGTAGCAGCGAGATTTTCAACCACGGCATCAAAATGCGAGTCATTCAAGCCCTTTGCTACCAGGTGGGCGTGACCACGGCGCATGTCCATACCGCTGTATTGATTAGGACCACCAAAAGCCATAGTCAGAAAGGCTTTCTGTTTGGCGGCTTGCCTGTCCATATCCACATCGTCAAAAAAATCACTGATGCGATCATCGCTAAGTACCTTGCGATAAAAAATATCTACAGCTGCATCAACAGCCCCTTCACCACCCAATTTGTTGAAAAGCGTATTACTCATTACATGAACTCCGTGTGTAACCGCAATAACATATATTTAATATATATGTTATTGCGCAAAATTAAAGGACGTTTCCGCCCTGTTGATAAGCATATACAAATATATTGATGTATATAAAATGCATCTTATAATATAAATCCTGTTTTTGTCAAAAGATAATGCAAATCGGCGATATAATAAAAAAACCAGCTATAAGAAATCAAATGCAACTTACCCAATACACAGATTATTCATTACGCGTTCTCATCTACCTGAGCCTGAAAAAGCCGGGAGAATTAGGTACGATCTCGCAAATTTCAGAATTTTATGGAATTTCGCGAAACCATTTGGTCAAGGTAGTGCACAATCTGGCGATACATGGCTTTATTCACACCATTCGTGGCAAACATGGCGGTATGCACCTTGCGCGCATGCCGGCAGAAATTACTATCGGCGAAGTAGTCCGTCAGACTGAACCTGATTTTGATATTGCAGAGTGCTTTGACAAGGAGACAAATCATTGTGTGATTACGCCTGTTTGTGCACTTAAATCCATACTGGCTGAAGCCAGAAACAGTTTTTTAAAAGAACTTGATCGTCACACGATTGCAGATGCCATCAGTAAAAAAAACGTGCTGACCAAAAATATAAAATTGCAGTTGAACCTGGAAAAAGGCTGATCAGTTCGTGACCCTGAACAGTGAAGCCAAGTCGTTATGGAGTGAGATAGGAAAAGAAATTTCTGTTGCATCCGGACGCATATTTGAAGTCTCCCGAACCGAGAGCGTCAGCGGCGGCTGTATTAATAATGCCTATTTACTACAAAACACTCAGGGTGAAAGGTATTTTGTCAAAACAAACCAGGCTGAAAAACTAACCATGTTTGAGGCTGAAGTAGCTGGCTTGATAGAGATTGCCAGAACCAACACAGTTCGAGTACCTCAGCCTATATGTTGTGGCAAGTTCGAAAATACCGCTTTTGTGGTGACAGAATATATCAAAATGGTCATGGGTAATGTAGCAGGCCATCGAAAAATAGGAACAAAGATTGCAGAAATGCACAAGGTGACCCAGGCTAAATTCGGGTGGCGGATAGACAATACAATTGGTGATACGCCACAGCCCAATGGGGTGATGGATAATTGGATAAACTTTTGGCGCGAGCGTCGGCTAGGGTTTCAGTTGAATCTTGCGAAAAAAAACGGCATAACAAAGGACGTGGTGCGCAAGGGCGAAAAGCTGATGGCGAGTATGGCTGATTTTTTTCCTGATGAACTACCCGAGCCAGCTTTGTTGCATGGCGATTTATGGGGTGGAAACTGGATGACAGATAATCTGGGCGAGCCAGTGGTTTTTGATCCTGCGGTCTATTATGGAGATCGAGAAGCCGACATTGCCATCACAGAATTATTTGGTGGGTTTTCGCCTGATTTCTATGCGGCTTATAATGACGCATTCCCGTTGGATGCAGGCTACAGGACACGCAAAACCCTATACAATCTCTATCATGTTTTGAACCACTATAATCTGTTTGGTGGGGGATATGCAGCACAGGCTGAAAAAATGATGGATGCCTTGCTAGCAGAAATCCATTAATCAATCTGTATTTGTTGATTAGCCCATTCAATAATGGGAAGTAGTCGAGGTGGTAATAGTGCCAGGGCTTGCTGATAATTTACCCACCGAAATTCATGATGTTCCGGCTTGCCAAGTTCAGGATTGACCGGAAGTGATACAGGGTTTCCATGACTGCATGCCAGATAATAGCGTGCTACCTTTTTCTGTCCATAAGGCTGGGTTTCGCAGAACAATTCTCCCCATTTGAACTCAAGATCCGTTAAAGTGGTTTCCTCCCTGACTTCCCTGAGAGCCGCCTGATAAGGACTTTCACCTGGTTCTACGGCTCCCTTAGGAAAATCCCACGATCGATAGCAGCGTAGCAGCAGGAATCGCCACTCATTATCAACGTGTCGCACTATAACAGCACCGGCAGAAAGAGACTTGATTTTCACGGGGATTCCGTCATAAAGCCTGGCTAATATCTCAAGATATATGGCACTATACCAATTATGAATTACGATGGTAAAAATTTAAAGCATGCTCGGTTCAAAAAAATGCTGCGAGCGAGGAGACTCAATCCGTTTTACTGTAGTGTGGGTTGCTAACAACTAATAGGCAAATCAGATTCATATTACATACACTTCATCGAGCATTAAACATAGCATACTCAGTGCAAGAAGGAGATGTTTTTATCAGAGCTATTCATCTGTTGCTTGCGAAAATGAATGTCCTTATACATAAGCTGTAGGGATGGGCTAACTGTGCGAAGCAAAAAATGCGAGAAGCGTGTTCACGTGAAAAAAATCGTGAATCATATTCTGGAATTACACCGGCCATGAAAAACAAACGTCATCGTTTTGGAAAGTTACTAGTCGGGCTGCTAGTGTTGGGCGGCCTGACAACAACGTATCTTGGTTGGCGCTATGCCAGTGATAGCGCTGTGAATCTGGCTAACGACCGCTTTCAGAACAGGATGATACGGATAAAATCTGCCATTCATGATCGGATGCTGGCATATGAACAAGTGTTACGCGGGGGCGTGGGATTGTTTAATGCCTCTAAAGAAGTCAGCAGGCAAGAGTGGCATGAATACGTAAAAGCCTTGCAATTGAGTGAAAACTATCCTGGTATTCAGGGTATGGGGTTTGCCAAGCGGATAGCGCCAGCTATGTTAGCAGAGCATATTGCACAGATTCGCCATGAAGGTTTTCAAGATTATATTGTCAAGCCGGCAGGCATACGTACTGAATATACCATCATCGTTTATCTTGAGCCATTTGATGCGCGTAATCAACGCGCTTTTGGTTTTGATATGTTTTCCGAAGTAACACGTCGTACAGCCATGGAAATGGCACGAGATTCCGGAAAAACAGCGGTTTCCGGCAAAGTGATCCTGCTGCAGGAAACAAAAAATGACGTTCAGAATGGCTTTCTCATGTATTTACCTGTTTATCGTGGTGTTGCCCCCATCAACGTAAAACAGCGTAGAGCGGCTTTGATGGGCTATGTGTATAGCCCTTTTCGAATGAACGATCTGATGCAAGGTGTATTAAGGAAAGTTGCACCGGATGTGGCTTTGCAAATTCATGATGGGCAGGACATTTCTGCCAGCACGGAGATGTTTAAAAGTGATGTTATGAATGTTAATCACAAAGCCCGTTTTTCCGATACGAAAGAAATTGATTTTAATGGGAAAGTCTGGACGCTGCGCTTTAGCTCCTTGCTAGCTTTTGAGTCGGAGATTGACACGGGTGCACCAGAAATAATCGCTATTTCCGGGTTGGCGCTTACAGCGCTATTGTCGCTGTTGCTTTGGTCGTTATTAAGCACCCGTGAACGTGCATTTGGGCTGGCAAATGCCATGACCAGCGCTGTCAGGGAGAGTGAAGAACGTTTCCGTTCAGTGGTTGATACGGCGGCAGATGGCATCATTGTGGTCAATGAAAGCGGTATTATTGAATCCTGTAATGCGGCTGCACAAAACATATTTGGCTATTCTGCCGATGAAATGATTGGTAGCAATTTCAATATGCTGACATCAGGGGCGGATTCCTCCCAGGGGGAGGGGTATTTCGAGCGTTTCTTGCGCACCGGAGAAACCGGTATGGCTGGAACCGGACGGGAAGAGGCTGGTTTGCGCAAGAACGGAAGTAGTTTCCCGATGGATCTCTCTGTAGGTGAAGTTCATACGGGAAAACATCGCAAATTTACCGTATTGGTGCGTGATATTACAGAGCGCAAACAGGCTCAGCAGAAGCTGAATGACCAGTTTCGTTTTACTACTGAGCTGCAGGATACCATTCCGACCCCGGTTTATTTTAAAGATATTGAAGGGCTCTATCTGGGGTTTAATCGGGCTTTCGAGGAGTTTTTCGGTATAGAAAGAGCCAATATGCTGGGTCAGCCGGTTACTACGCTCTATAAAGATCAACCCGAAGTGGCGGCTTTTCACTTGCAGAAGGATGCAGAGCTTTTCCAGAACCGTAAGTCGCAAGCATTTGAAGCGACTATTCCAACACGTCAGGGTGAACGCCATGTCATGTACAGCAAGGCGCCATTCTATCAAGAGGATGGAACCCTTGCGGGTCTGATCGGCGTGGTGTATGACGTCACTGAACGCAAACAGGCGGAAGAGGTGTTGCAGGAAACCCTGCGTTTGCAGCGGGCGATTCTGGAAAGTGCGAGCTATGCCATCATTTCTACTTCACTGGATGGCACGATTTTGTTGTTTAATCCAGCTGCGGAGCGAATGCTGGGCTATAAGGCAGAAGAGTTGATAGGTAAGGTTACCCCGGCAATACTCCATGTGCCAGAGGAAGTTGCTGCGCGTGCAAAGGTTATTTCTGCCGAGTTGGGTAAAAATATCGAACCAGGCTTTGAAGTGTTTGTTGTAAAAACGCGTCAAGGTTCAATAGATGAAAACGAATGGACTTATGTTCGAAAGGATGGCAGTTATTTGCCTGTGTTACTTACTGTAACAGCACAGCACGATGAAAATAATCAAATTACCGGTTTTCTTGGGATAACGTCAGACATTTCTGAACGTAAGACTTTTGAAGTTGCGCTGCGAAATAGTGAAGAACGCTACCGGTTGATTGCGGAACACTCCAGTGACATGATCTCCCGGTTCACAACAGACGGAACATTGACCTATGTTTCACCCGCAAGCGCAACCTTATTGGGCTATGAAGCATCAGCCATGTTGGGGAAATCTCTGTTTGAGTGGATTCATCCAGATGACAAAGAGTTGGTCGAACATGAGCTGATGATGGTGCTGGATAATTATGTCTTGAACACAGTGACATGTCGGGTACGAAGCATTGAAGGCCAGTATATCTGGATGGAAACTTCATTGCGCGGATTAAAGGAAAACACGAATGGCGGTGATCGGCAGATTGTGGGGGTTTCCCGCGATGTGACAGAACGGGTGCAAACGACCGCAAACCTGAACCGCTTCAAAAATATTCTGGATAATACGCTGGACATGCTCTTCATGTTTGAGCCGGATACCCTGCGTTTTGTTTATCTGAACAAAGGCGCTGTTGAGAATATGGGATATTCCAGCGAAGAGTTATTGCAGATGGCACCTTATCAGATTAAGCCGTTCATGCCTGAGCCAAAATTTCGCGAAACGATAGCCCCGCTTTTATCCGGCGAAAAACAATCTCTTAGTATGGAAACGGTTCACCGACGCAAGGACGGAAGTGATTTTCCAGTGGAAATATTCTTGCAACTTGTTCGGGAGTTGGATGGGCAAGGCCTGTTTATCGCCATAGTTCGCGATATCACAGAACGTAAAAAAGTAGATCGCCTGAAAAATGAATTTGTTTCTACAGTCAGCCACGAGTTGCGTACACCGCTTACTTCAATCAGAGGTGCACTGGGGTTGGTGGCGGGTGGTGTGACTGGTGAATTGTCAGTGCAGGCAAAAAGTCTGATAGATATTGCCTACAAAAACAGTGAGCGACTGGTTCGTTTGATCAATGATATTCTGGATATTGAAAAAATCGAATCCGGAAAGATGGTATTGAATATTCAGAAGCTGGATTTGATGCCCATAGTCGAACAAGCCGTTGAAGCAAATTGTGCCTATGCTGAAGCATTTGGAGTGACGTTTAAAATTACCTCCGTTCTGGATGGTGTCAAGGTGGAAGTAGATCAGGATCGATTGTTGCAAGTGATGACTAACCTGCTTTCCAATGCGGCCAAGTTTTCTCCGGCAAATAGCCAGGTTGAAATTGCTGTTCGCCCTGGGCAATATGGGGTCAGGGTCATGGTGATTGATAAAGGAACCGGCATACCTGAATCATTCCGAAGCACCATATTTCAAAAATTTTCTCAGGCCGATTCCTCTGACACGCGTCAAAAAGGGGGTACAGGGCTAGGGTTGAGTATATCCAAAGCGATTATTGAAAAAATGAGTGGTGTGATTGGGTTTGATACGAAAGCGGGGATGGGTTCGGTCTTCTATTTTGAACTTCCAGAAAGCTGTGAGGCGGGTGTATGCTTAACCCGGATGGAGAATGCGTTGCATGGTAATTTACTTCGTATATTGATATGCGAAGACGATGAGGATATTGCGGTGTTGCTGGGTCTGATTCTGAGCGGGGGGGGATTTGCCAGCGATGTTGCGCATAACGCGCAGGAGGCAAAGGCGCTGTTGCAGAAAAATCATTATGACGCAATGACTTTGGATATCGGTTTGCCCGGCCAGGATGGTATTGCTCTGATTCGTGAGTTGCGTGAGCAAGAAGCAACTGCCAAATTGCCCATAGTGGTTGTTTCGGCTCAAGCTGAAAAAGGGCGTGCTGAAATAAATGGCGGGTATGCGCTGGTAGGGTGGCTTGATAAGCCGATTGATCGTGCGAATTTGCTGAAGCAGTTAAATGATTTCATAATCAATCAGAATGAAACCCGTATTCCCCTCATTTTACACATCGAAGATGACCCGGATATCAGGCAGATTGTCAGCACGATCGGGCATGATATTGCTGAATTTGACCATGCAAGTACGTTGGCAGAAGCTGCAGAAAAGCTGAATCGGAGGAATTATGATCTGATTGTGCTGGATTTGGCGTTGCCTGATGGCCCTGGTATGGAGGTGATGCCTTTATTGAAAAAACTGAATCATCAAACACCTGTGATGATATTTTCTGGTGCGAATGTAGCGCAGCATGAAGCGAATCAGGTCGCATCTGTATTAATGAAAGCACGTACTTCCAATCAGGAGTTACTAGATACAATTGCTAAATTAATTGCGCATAAATGAATAACTGACAAAGAGTAATAATAAACCGTTTTCAGTATCGAGGAGAATCAAGTGACTGAGCTAAAACGCATTTTATATGTGGAAGATGAGCCGGATATTCAGGCGGTTGCAAAGCTGGCATTAGAAGCCTTAGGCGGTTTTGAAGTGCATATATGCAGTTCTGGAAAAGAGGCAATGGAAAGTGTGTTGGTGTTTTTACCCGATTTGATTTTACTGGATGTGATGATGCCGGGAATGGACGGCCCAACCACCCTGAAAGCAATGCGGGAATTGCCGGAGTTGAGACAAATCCCAGTGGTTTTCATGACGGCAAAGGTGCAGCCTCAGGAAATTCAGGAATACAAAAGACTCGGGGCAATTGATGTTATTCCGAAACCATTTGATCCGATGACGCTTGCTGGCGTGGTAAAGCAGATTTGGCAGGATATGAATGGATAACGCTCAATTGCTGGTCTGCGTGAAAGAAATGCGGCAAGGCGAAATTAAAATCGCAAGAAAAATGGTGAATATTGCTGTCTAGCAACGATCATAATACCAGTGCAGGATGACATTGGCGTACAGCGCAGTATATTGATATGGAAAGATATTATTCATGTTGAACCTTGGTATGGGCATGCACTTGCAACATAATTGGAGTTTGTAAATGGGGACGCCTTCAAATATTAATGATGTGCTAAAGGAAATGCGTGAGCAGTATCGTCAGAATCTGCCGGTCAAGCTTGCCGAAATAAATGCTGCGTGGGAGGCGTTGCAGCGCGCTGAAACACCCGATGCCGAATCTGTGCAAACGTTCTATCGGCTTGTGCATAGTCTGACGGGTTCCGGAGCGACTTTTGGTATGACTGCGCTTAGTGAGCAGGCAAGAATACTTGAAGCAACAATTAAAGAAAATGTCAAAAATGCGGTACGAATCACAGAGGAAGTGAAAAAACGCATTCACATGCAATGGAACGATGTGAAGTTGGCCGCAACTCGTCCAGATGATGAGTCATTAGATAGTTCAGGTGTGGGAGAGTCTTTAAATCAGGAGCATGCATCTGGCAAGAAAGAAAAAGGATATGTTCTGTTAGTGGAAGATGACGCTGAGCAGGCACATAATATTGAAATGCAACTTGGTCATTTTGGTTATTCGGTGAAAGTGTTGCACGATACCGCATTATTATCCGCTGCGGTTGCAGAGAGGATGCCCGTGGTCATTATCATGGATGTGGTATTTCCAGAGGGGGCTATAGCCGGACCTTTGGCTGTACTTGAGCTTTCTGACCAAATCAAGGCCAATATTCCCGTCATTTTTATTTCCGGTCGTGGCGATATCAATGCGCGCTTGTCCGCTGTCCGCGCAGGGGCGGCAGCTTATTACACGAAACCCGTTGATATAGGTGTGCTAATCGATAAGCTGGATAATCTGACCAGTACAGTCTTGCCTGAGTATTTTAAGGTACTGATTGTAGATGATTCCCCTTCTTTAGCTTCATTTTATGCCTTGACACTCCAATCCGCTGGTATGGAAACCCGTGTGATTACGGATCCTTTCAAGATGCTCGATGCAATCAGCGACTTTATTCCAGAGCTGATTTTACTGGATATGTATATGCCTGGTTGCAACGGGATGGAGCTGGCTAAAATCATTCGTCAGCAAGAGTCCCTGGTGAGCACGCCCATCGTTTTCTTGTCTGCAGAAACGAATATGGATAAACAATTGGAAGCCAAGCAGTTTGGTGCCGATGATTTCCTGACCAAACCGATTCAGGCTGACCACCTGATTTCCGCAGTGACTTCCAGAGTGCAACGTTACCGCACATTACGCACTTTCATGGTGAGGGATAGTTTGACCGGATTGTTAAATCATACCAAGACCAAAGATGAACTGGATGTTGAAATCATGCGTGCGGAGAGGCAAAAATCAATGCTGGTTTTTGCGATGATAGATATCGATTTCTTCAAAAAAGTGAATGACACTTATGGCCATTCAACAGGGGACAGGGTGATTAAAAGTTTGTCCCGGCTATTGCAGCAACGTTTGCGTAAGACCGACATTATCGGACGTTATGGTGGCGAGGAATTTGCTGTTGTCTTGCGGGATACGGATGGGGAAAGCGCATTTACAGCGTTGGACAATATTCGCAAGGCTTTTGAGCAAATAGCGCAATATTCGGAAAGTGAAGGTGAGGATTTTTCAGTTACATTTAGTTGTGGTCTGGCAGAGTTTCCTGGGTTTTCCACATCGGCTGAAATCAGTAATGCGGCAGATAAGGCGCTGTATGAAGCAAAGCGGGGCGGACGTAATCGTGTGGTAATGGCGAGAAGAACGGCAACAAAACAGGGTTAGTAGTCGGTTGTTAATTAGTTCTCATCCGGAAACGCTGTAACTCCCTCTCCCCTTGTGGAAGAGGGCTGGGGAGAGGGGGTAAATTTCAAGGCATTACCACCCTCTCCCTAGTCCTCCCCCATCAAGGGGGAGGGGGGAAACGGATGTTTCCGGATGATAACTCATTAAAGCGCAGAAACTAAAAACGGGGTGAATTCACCCCGTTTTTAGTTTTACTTTAAAGACTGACTAGTGGGGCAGATTGTCGATCATTTTCTTTAATTCACCGTTCTCATACATTTCGCGCATGATGTCGGAGCCACCAACAAATTGACCGTTTACATATAGTTGGGGGATGGTAGGCCAGTTTGAAAACTCTTTAATACCTTGACGAATATCCGCATTGGATAATACGTCCACAGTAAAAGGGGCATCGACTCCACAAGCTTTCAGAATTTGCGCAGCAGTAGAACTGAAGCCGCACTGAGGAAACTGAGGCGTGCCTTTCATGTAAAGCACAACTGGATGGGTTGTAACCTGTTCTTTAATAACGTCTTGAATGCTCATAGTGTGATCCCGAAATAACCTAGTAAAAAATTCAAGTATTATTTTCACATAATTGAACAGGGCAGTCAAGCAACGACATTATTCCGATTTTTCTGAATAAAATGCTTTATGGAACAGATGTCTGGCCAACAATACTGCGGGCATTCGCAGCCAATGAGAACGAATGTAGAGTGCCCAGCGGGCAAATCCAGTGAGCCAATCTGAGCAGCTAGGGTGGACTGGTGCAAGTGCGCGGCCATAAAGTGCGTCCATGATGTACAGTAAAGGCCAGCCAGGTTTGAAATTCTGCATGCTTTGGACGATCGTGGTCGGTAATGTTGTTCCAAGAATCTGGCTGCTATAGTGCAAGGCATAGAATAATGGGCGAGTCAGGTCCATTTCCTTTGCACGTGTATCCAGGTCTTTCCAAAATGCGGGAGTGCTGCCGAAATGTCGTAACAGGCTATCCAAGTCGGAAAGGTCGCGTAATCCGTGTTCCAGCTCACCTTCATGAAATAAATGGGTGGCGCTGTGTAATACCATATCGACAGGAGCTAGGACCTTTATCTGTGGCTCACTGCCAGCAGAGATGGCTGATTCGAGTAATTTGGCCGGGTCCGGGTGAAAACGCGCAGTTTCGGGCAAAATATTATGGTGCAAATCCACCACACTCTGGCGCTGATTGTGCATCATGGGGGGGAGTTCGTGCATCCATGTTCGGTAATAGCGTTGATCATAGGCATCATGGTGACTGGCATCCCAGCCATGAAGGCGTAAAGCGGCCTCTGCCTGATTTAACTTGGCTTTGGGGACAAGGATGTCAACGTCCGAAAAAATTCTTCCACGGGCTGGTGGCAATTCGGCTACGAGATACGCTGCACCTTTCAATAATACAAGCGGTAGATCGGCTGTTTCAAGTGCTTTACGCAGGTTGTGCACCTCCCAGTGTATGGCCTGCGCATGGCGCTTTACAACCGTATTGGCAGATTCAAGATGCACAAGGGGTTTGGCGGGAATACTGGCAAGTAAATTTTTCTGTTTCAGTAAGGCGTAGATATGGGCAAGCATATCCGCATGTCTAGCCTGACGGATGAGCAAATCCCATTCTTTCATGCTCATTGAACGCGCTTTGTCAGGCTGGCGAAGCACCTGCACGATCAGTGTTTTGGCGGCTTTCATATGGCAGGAGGCGTCAGGTCTGCAAAAGCAGCAATGGCCTCGTCCAGATTGCTATAGGTGAAATCATAGCAATTGCACTGATCGATAAGGTCGGTCATCATGTGAAAGCCCTGTGCGCCCAACAAGCTGTAGTTGAAGGAATTTTCAATCATCCGCATGAAGGCGCGTGACTGGGGTTGCATTGTCAATTGTGTTTCTGCCCCAGCCTGATACTTGGGAAAGATAATCCATGCGGGTATTGCATTTAACTGGCTTTGTGCAACGCTGGAAGCTGGTGGTTTCATATGAGCAACTGTGCCCTTTACCGTATCCCTGACCGGACGGCTTAACACCGCTTTGGGTTCAAAATCGCGTATAACCTGTATGGACTGATTTTTGAGGCTAACCGGTCGGCATAAGGGAACCAAGGCGCCGTCAGTTTTACTGATCAAAGTTAATTCATCTGAAAGCAAGCGCCATCCACGATTGGCTAAAGCTGCACATAGTGTGCTTTTCCCGGAACCAGGTGGAGCTGGGAGAATGACAGCTCGCCCCTGCTTTTCAAGCACTGCGGCGTGCAGAATCAGATATTGATGGGAATGCCCTGATACGCACCAGTTCATTCCCCATTCAAGCATGGGAAAAGCCTGGTCAAGGGGAAGCGGCTTAAAAGGAATCCGGTTGTCGAAAGAAAATAATACCTGGGGGCGAAACCAGTGCCTTAAATTGCCCGGAGGAATTAATTGAACACGGAAATCTGCAAAATCATTTTCTTCTACCACTGGATGATCAGCGTAAAGCAACGCAATATTCTCGGAAATACTGGGAATTGAGCTTTGTATGTGGGTGGTGAAAGGACCGGTTTGAAGGGTTAGTCCCGTGCTTTTAAGTAAAGACCGGAGTTCAGATTGGTTTAAAGCAGAGACATTCAATGTGAAATATTTTCAATTATACCAAGGCAGCTTAAATCAATGAGTGTCTTTTCAATCATTTCTTTCAGTTCTTCGTCAGGCTGGATTTGCAATAATTGCGAAATCTTGTCTAACAAGTCAGAACCGTTGGCCGGCTCATTTTTTAATTGTATCACAGACTGCGCCGCAAGCATGCCAAGCAGATGAGTATTACCTGAAGCACTGTTGTAGACGACAAACTCGTCGTCCCATGAATGAATATGGAGTGAGGCGTTTTTCGCAACTTGCCACATCTGGTCGGACTGAATGTTATCTGTTGTGATAAATCAACCAACAAACATTACAAAGGCATGGTGGTTTTCAGGTAAGCAACAATGTCCGAGGCAGACCACTGAACACCTGCAGTCGGTTCGTAATAACCTTTTGCTGCCCATTCGTTGAACATGTCTTTAACTGCTTGTTCAGTTAATACGGGCGTTTTTCCTGTTTTGGCATTGAGTATTGCTGCCACAATATGCGCACCTAATTGGTAGGGGTCCTCATTACCCTTCAACCACACAACTTGCATCATTGAATATTTGGAGTAAGCAATTGCATTTCCGTTGCAATTAAATACTTGGGAAAATGTCGTGCCACCTGTCCAGTCCGCGCTATTGGTACTTACCGTAGTTGATGAGCACGTCTTTGTAGCGGATGTTTTGCCTCTTCTGGTCGTTGTGGTTGTAATGCAACATGTACCGGGGTCGTACGTCGGTTTAGGCCAGACCTCAGGATGGTTTCCCCAATAGCCAGGGGTCAGACCACTGCAGGTTACAGGTGTGCCATGAGAGCTGACATTCCCGGACTGGAATCCTGAAGGGGATTGGCATGCCCATTGTCCTAAAACAGGCTTGCTAGCCAGAGTCAGAATAACACTTGAAGCAGCGAGGCCGGATTTGGTGAATCGCCTGCGTGAACTATCCGTAACTTGTTCTGCTGCATCATGCGAGATATTTTGGTCTGTCTGCTCGATATCTGAATGTTTTTTGTCAGTCATACCATTGCCTTTGAATTTCTGTTTGTATGCTTTTTGCCGGTTTGAGTATTGATAATTAAACAGGCAAACAGGATTATTTATCTAAAATGTAAGCAAAAAACGTGCCACAATCTGATTTGAGCCAACTTTGTAAGGTTAATCAAGCTCCTGTATTTTGATAATAATATCAAAATACAATGATCAATGGGTAAGTGTAAATTTTACCGACATTTTTGTTGTGGATGCTTGATATCGATGATGTTTTATAGTGAAGTGGTTCGGAGATTTGTATGTCAATCCTCTCGATTTGCCGGTAATGATATAAATACCCTGTTTTTAACCCGGTGGAATAAGGTGCTTCTATGAAAAGCACTCTTTTTAAGTGTAAAAAAATCCGACAAACTCATCTGTATTGTTCGTCCCTAAGGCGATTTTCCTAGAGTAACACGCGGAATTTTTGCCAGATCGTCAACAGATTCAGTTTGAATAAATCCATGCAAATCAAGTAATGCCTTGCATGCTTCTGCCTGATCATAGCCGTGTTCAAACAATAGCCAGCCTCCAGGCGAAAGATGTTGTTTCGCGCCACAGACAATAGTACGGATATCGGTCATTCCATCGATACCTGAAGCAAGCGCGGATACTGGCTCAAAGCGGAGATCGCCTTGCTGCAAGTGGATGTCGTTTTCTGCTATATATGGCGGATTGCTGACAATGATGTCGAATATTTGATCTTTAACTGACTGATACCAGTCACTTTGCAAAAAAGTAATATTTTTTGTGGCCAGTCTTGCTGCATTATCACGGGCTACGTTTAGCGCTTCTTGTGATTGGTCAATGGCGGTTACGCAGGCAAGAGGGCGATGTTTTGCCAGGGTGATGGCAACTGCGCCGCTTCCTGTACCCAGGTCGAGTATCTGAAGCGATGTGTTTTGAGGAATGTGTGCAAGCGCTAACTCTACCAGTAACTCGGTTTCAGGGCGAGGAATCAGCACTGCAGGCGTTACTTTAAAAGGAAGGCTGTAGAATTCACGCTCCCCCAGTATGTAAGCGACAGGTTCGCCTTTCAGGCGTTTTGCTACAAACGATTGAAACTGGCTTTCCTGCAAGTGGGTCAGCGGTTCATCTCGATGGGCGATGAGATAGGCTTTTGAGACACCCATTGCGTGGCAAAGTATTGCTTGCGTTTCTATACGCGCTTCAACGTTTTCCAGTTGGAGTGTCTGAGCAAGAAGCGTTTGATTGCTTAAAAGAGTCTGGGTGATTGTCTGCGGCAAAGCAAGTTAACCCTCTTCACCCATCTCAGCCAATAATTCAGCCTGGTGTTCCGACATGAGCGCATTGGTCAGTTCGTAAAGGTCGCCATCCATAATCTGATCAATTTTGTACAAAGTCAGATTTATTCGGTGATCAGTGATGCGCCCTTGCGGGAAATTGTAGGTGCGAATACGTTCTGATCGATCGCCGCTGCCGATAAGAGACTTACGCGTTGCGGCTTCTTTTGAATGACGTTCGTGCAATTGCTTGTCCCGAATACGGGCAGCCAGAACGGACATCGCCTGTGCTTTGTTTTTATGCTGGGATCGGTCATCCTGGCATTCAACCACAATACCGGAAGGCAAGTGGGTAATGCGAACCGCAGAATCGGTTTTGTTGATGTGCTGACCACCCGCTCCGGAAGCACGATAAGTATCAATGCGCAAATCGGCCGGATTGATTGCCACTTCTGAAATTTCGTCTGCTTCCGGCATAACGGCGACTGTACAGGCTGAAGTGTGAATGCGGCCTTGTGTTTCAGTTGTGGGAACACGTTGAACACGATGGCCACCCGATTCAAACTTCAGCTTTGAATACACACCTTGTCCGATTATTTTTGCGATGATTTCTTTGTAGCCACCCACTTCACTTTCGCTGGTTGAAACTATCTCAACCTGCCAGCGGTTCCGCTCGGCAAAACGGCTGTACATGCGAAACAGGTCGCCGGCAAACAGGGCTGATTCATCGCCGCCGGTACCGGCACGAATTTCCAGAAAAATATTACGTTCATCGTTGGTATCTTTAGGCAGTAATTGCTTTTGTAAATCTTTTTCGATTTCATCCAGCTTTGCGCGGCCTTCCTGCACCTCAGTCTCGGCAAATTCACGCATTTCCGGATCGGAAGCCATTTCCTGAGCGGTTTTGATATCTTGCTCACATTGCTTATAAGCTGTGTACAGTCCAACAACAGGACCTATTTCTGCATGTTCGCGAGTTAGTTTGCGATAAGTATCCATGTCCGAAGTGGCAGATTCACTACTTAACAGCAGATTCAATTCTTCCAGGCGATCGCTCAGGTTGGCGAGTTTGTTGGCAATGGTGGATTTCACGGGGCTTCTTTAGATTATTCTTTATGGAGTGAATATAAGCGACTGAGCAGGGTTACGAGTTCTTCTCGATCTTCTGAATCAGTGTGGTTCAAAGCGTGCGTGGGGATGTGCAAAAATTTGTTTGTCAGACCGCGACTTAAGTGTTCCAGTACCTGCGCTGGATTCTCTCCACTGGCGAGCAAGCGCATTGCTCTGTCGAGTTCATGTCGGCGGTATCTTTCAGCATGATCGCGCAAGCCTCGAATAGTGGGTACTAGCTCACGTGTTTCCATCCAGTGCATAAAGCTGTCTACACTGGTATCAATGATCGCTTCAGCCTGAGTGACAGCCGTCTGCCGGCTATCAAGACCATCCTGAACCACATGGGAGAGATCGTCGACCGTATAAAGGAAAACGTCATCCAGTTCTGACACTTCAACTTCGATATCTCGTGGTACGGCCAGATCCACCATGAACATGGGGCGGTGCTTGCGGGCTTTAATAGCGCGTTCCACCATGCCCTTGCCTAATATTGGCAGCGGGCTGGCGGTGGAAGTAATAATAATATCCTGAGCGGCCAGATAGTCTGGCAATTCGTTCAAGGAAATCGCCGTGCCATTGAATCGGTTAGCGAGTACTCGCGCTCTTTCAGGGGTGCGATTTGCTACGGTAATGTGTTTAGGGTTTTGGGCTGCAAAGTGGGTGGCGCATAGCTCGATCATTTCGCCCGCTCCAATGAACAGCACATTTTGTTCTTTTATACTTGAAAAAATACGACCAGCCAGACGCACCGCTGCGGCGGCCATGGATACTGAGTTGGCACCAATTTCAGTGCTGGTGCGAACCTCTTTGGCCACAGAAAACGTTCTCTGGAACAGTTTATGCAGCAGCATACCCAGTGTGCCAGCTTGCTCTGCAGTCCGCACCGCTTGCTTCATCTGACCCAATATCTGGGCTTCGCCCAGAACCATGGAATCCAGTCCGCTGGCTACGCGGAATGCATGTTTGACCGCCTGGTCTTGCGGTAAGGTATACAAGTAGGGTTCGATGTTGTGGGACGTGAGATGATGAAAATCAGCCAGCCATTGAACTGCCTTGTCGGGCTCTTCTGTGTTGCAATACACCTCGGTTCGATTGCAGGTGGACAGGATTGCTGCTTCTTTGACTGTGCGGTGTCCAACCAGGTCGCGCAGAGCCTGTTCCATACTTTCGGCGTGAAAAGCCACCTGTTCGCGTATTGAAAGCGGCGCAGTCTGATGATTAATACCGAAGGCGAATAGTTGCATACCTGTTATCTAATGCTGCAGCAAGAATTAAGCGGTTTAACTGAAAGTGTTATTTTAACCTAAAATCAAGTGAATAACGTACAGGTGGTTTGCAACTAGTGGATTTAAGCAGAATGACATTGGGAGGATGGTGGCCAAGGGCGGAATCGAACCACCGACACAAGGATTTTCAATCCTCTGCTCTACCGACTGAGCTACTTGGCCAACCGAAGGGCGCTATTAAACCATTAAATTGGTTTTATGTAAAGCATATGGGAAAAGGTGTAAGGGGAAAGGTACGAACAATTGGGGAGCAGGGGTGTTTTCGGAATTTTTCACGATCAAGTTGCTCTCTTAAGCCAGCGTTGTATTTTTTCCAGATTCTGCAGGTCTCTAAAATGATGTATGTTACTTTGCTGTGCGCTGGTTTGTGCGATAAGAAATAGTTGAGCAGTGCAGAGGGCATCGGACAGCGCGTTGTGTCGAGCATAGTTGGGGATAGCAAAATAGGCCAGCCATTCATCCAGCGAGTGAAACTTTTGTGGCAAATCAGGATAAAGGCCCGGAAGCACGTATGCCAAGTCTAGCCACGGAGGCTGGAATTTCAACCCAAGAAACTGACGAAATGCATTACAGAGCATAGTTTCATCAAAAGTGGCGTGAAATGCAATGAGGGGGGCCTTGCCGAGGTATTCCAGAAAATGGAGCAGTGCTTCCTGTGGCGGGGTGGCACTGGTTTGAGTCGAACCCCCAATGCCATGCACCAGGATATTGTCAGAGGAACTGGCTGTTTGTTGCTGCAGCACCATTTCGAAGCTGTCATTGAGTATGATTTCTCCGGCTTTTACCGCAACTGCACCAATGGCAATCAGTCGATCCCGGTTAAGATTGAGACCACTTGTTTCCACGTCAACTACGACATAGCGTGCCTGTTCCATTGGCTGTGTCACGTTTGATGGTGTAATCAGCTGCCATGCTGTCAGGCGCTGTTTGTCTTGTTCGGCCAAGAGTGGGGGAGTTGGGGAAAAGCATGAAAATATATTCAGCATAAGGCGTAGTCTACCAAAAATAAAAACCCCGGTCATAAGACCGGGGTTTTTGAGATTTAACTGCTTGGTTAGATTAGTGTGCCTGGGCTGGTTCAGCATGCAGACCGGTGTTTTGGCGCACATACAGTTCATCCCACATTTCTTCGGAACGCTTGTCGCGGTAAAGCAGCGATCCCAGGATAACAGCCAGGAAACCTAACGGGATAGAAATCAGGCCTGGATTTTTCAGCAGGAAATAAGGTTTGTCGAGCCCAACCATGCTGGTTTTGTCGTTTTCAAACTTTTTCAGATCCTCTTCAGCTTTCTGAATATCTTTTTCAAGCTTGCCGAGCTCCTTTTCAGCCTTTGCCTGTTCAACCGGATCGCTTATGCCAGGCAGCTTCTCCTTTAGTTTCGCCAATTTCTCTGGCGCACCTGGTTTGGCAGGTTTCTCAGCAGAGGCTGCTTTAGCCGGTTCTGCCTTCTTGCAGCCATCAAACGCGAAAAGTTCGCAGGAGAAAGCCGAAGCGGGTTGAGCCGGTACAGCAGGTTTGGCAGGTTGCGCTGGCTCACCTTGTAACACTTTGTTGGCATCTTTGATGACTTGCTGAGGATAGGTCATGTTAGGTGAAATCAACACGAGGCCAATGGCGGAAATAGAACCCACCAGTAATCCTGCAATCACACCCCAAGTGTTGCAACGCTTCCAGTAAAGTGTCAGCAGCACTGCAGGCAGGTTGGCAGAGGCTGCTACGGCGAAAGCCAGTGCCACCAGATGTGCCACGTTTTGCCCCTTGGCGAGAATCCCCACGACGATCGCGATAATACCAACGATATTCGAGGCGACTCGTGCCGCAACGACCTGCTCAGTGGGTGATGCATGATCGCCACGGATAACGCCTACGTACAGGTCGTGGGCCATGGCAGAAGCCGCAGCCAGAACCAGACCGGCAACCACTGCAACGATGGTAGCGAATGCGACGGCTGCCACGAAGGCCAGAAACAGGTTGCCCATCATGGAATCTGCACCGCCACCCAGGTATTGTGCCAGCAACGGACCAGCCATGTTGCCACCCTTGTCGATCGCGGCGATGTTGGCCGGGCCCACATGCATGGCTGCACCCATTCCCAGGAACAGGGTCAGGACGTAGAAGCCGCCAATGATCGCCATTGCCCATACAACTGAGAGGCGTGCGGCTTTAGCTGTCGGTACGGTAAAGAAGCGCATCAGGATGTGCGGCATGCCTGCAGTACCTAGCACCAGGGCCATACCCAGGGAAATCTGGTCAATCGGACTTTTCAAGAATAAGCCAGGTTCCAGGAAGCGCTGGCCTAATTGTTCCGGTGTCATGTTGGTAGCAGCATCGCCCAGTAGTTTGGCAACTTGTGCTTGAACCTTGCTGTCGCCAATTACGCCCTGAAGGAACGCTGGCAGACTAAAGCCGTATGGGGTCCACACCATCATGACTAATAGAATGGAAGCAGTCACGAGTAATACGGCTTTAATAATCTGCACCCAGGTGGTGGCGATCATGCCGCCGAAAACCACGTAGGCCAGCATCAAAACACCGACGCCGATCACCGAGGTTTCGTATTCAATGCCGATCAACGTTTTGATCAGCACCGCACCCCCCACCATTTGGGCTGTCAGGTAGAATGTGGAAACGGTAATGGTAGAGAGCGCCGCGACGGTTTTTACTTTCTTGGGGTCATTACGGAATGCCAGGATATCGCCCATTGTATATTTACCGATATTGCGGCAAGGCTCTGCAATGACCAGCAACACTGTCACGTAAGCCACCAGCCAGCCCACGGAATACATGAAGCCATCGTAGCCGTAGAGCGAGATCAGGCCTGCGATGCCCAGAAAAGAGGCTGCGGAAAGATAGTCACCAGCAATCGCCCAGCCGTTTTGAATGCCACTCACAGAACGCCCTGCGGCGTAGAACTCGGAAGTGGTGTGGGTTTGCTTCGCTGCCCAGTAAGTGATCCCCATGGTAATGGCAATAATCACGCCAAACACCGCAAAGGTCATCCATTTAAACTTGTCTTCAACCGCGCCGGTGGCTGCAAACGCAGTATTCGTCAGGAGTGACAGCATCAGTGCGGTAGCAGGCGCTGCAAGGTTTTTCAGGTTGTCGTTATTCATCTCAGGCTCCCATGGTGTGCGCTTGTTTGGCGATTTCTTCTGCCATTGCGTCAAACTCGGCATTTGCGCGGCGAGAATAGACAAAGGCAATCGTCCACGCTACAACGAACTCAGACAAAGCGAATAAAATACCCACATTCACCGGACCCCATACCTTGATCTTGAAAAGATCCTGGAAATAAGCAGCACCGATTGGGAGCATGAAGTAATAGATTATTGAAAACACCATCAAGCCCCATAAAAAACGGGTTTTTTTGGCGTGTAATGCCTGAAATCGTGGATCCTGGTCAATTGCAGACCAGTTCATTTTCTGGTTTGACATGGGTAGCTTCCTCCGCTTTGAAGTTGCAAATTAATATTATAGGTATTGCTTTTGTTT
>JAYVLG010000209.1:0-14950 GCA_043759595.1 Sulfurirhabdus sp.
CTTTATATCTTTGGCTCCCCGACCTGGACTCGAACCAGGGACCTGCGGATTAACAGTCCGTCGCTCTACCAACTGAGCTATCAGGGAACAGTGAAGGTGCGTATATTAACGGTTTGAGGGTTGCTGGTCAACAAAAAAGAGCAAGAAATATACGATATTTTATATGAAATGATTTAACCGGTTGCTTTATATTGTGCTTTTTTGTTCCAGAATTTGTGATTTTTAAATTATTTTTGGGTTTGGGTAAGTCAAAAAGTAACCTGATTATCAATCATTCTTAGCCAAATAACGAGGATAGGTTTGCAGTTCATTATTAACAACACGTTGGCGTGTTTACAAAGTTGTTTATGCAACTGTGTACATTAACCGCAGAGACGCGGAGGCGCTGAGCTGATGTGCCATAACATAATAAATTTGTGATGTTTTATTGCAGGGGAGGCGGTTTACTTTCACAAAGCATTGTATTTCTCCGCGCCTCAGCGCCTCTGCGGTTAAAGCTGAGTTTTCTGGATTTTCAGAAATTCCAAAATGGGTAAGAACTATCAATGTAGCCGAGCTTTCTTGCTAATCAGGAAAAGAAATGGAGTGCATGATTTGATAGAATGAGCTTTATCCAAATTTTTCGTATTGGAAAAAGCCCCGACCTTCAAATAAAGGCCGGGATTAAAGAAGAGTTGGTTAAATTCTTTAAGCGAGTGTTTTGTGCAGGCGTTCCAATGCAGCTTTCAGATTTTCCATCGAAGTGGCAAAAGAGAGGCGAATATAACCTTCACTCCCAAATGCTGATCCGGGCACTACAGCTACGCCTGCATGCTCTAACAGATATTCGCCTAGTGCTACATCTGTTTTTTCCGGGATGGCGTTTCTGGCATGCAGGGTTCCTATCGCTTTACGTACATCTGGGAATGCGTAAAATGCGCCACCACTAGGCAGACAATTTACACCTGGAATGCTGTTTAATGCCTCCACGACAAACAGGTGGCGCTCTTTAAAGGCTTCAAGCATAGGTGTAATGCAAGACTGGTCGCCGTTCAGTGCCGCTTCTGCTGCAACTTGGGAGATGGAGGTTGGGTTGGAAGTGCTTTGTGATTGCACGTTTTCCATGGCGGTGATGATGTTTTCCGGCCCAGCTGCATAGCCAATTCGCCAACCTGTCATTGCGTAGGCTTTGGAGACACCATTTAATACCATGGTGCGTGGATATAAATCCGGGCAGGCATTCAGAATGTTGACGAAAGGTTCGTTGGACAGGCGAATATGCTCGTACATATCATCTGTTGCAATGAGTACGTGCGGGTGGCTGCGCAGTATGTCGCCCAGTGCTGTTAATTCATCAATTGTATATACCGCGCCGCTTGGGTTGCTTGGGCTGTTTAATACTACCAGTTTGGTTTTGGGCGTGATCGCAGTTTGTAGCTGCTGGGGTGTTATTTTAAATTTTTGCTCAATACCCGCTTCAATGATCACCGGCTTGCCATCGGCCAAAATGACAATATCCGGATAGGAAACCCAATAGGGGGCGGGAATGATAACTTCGTCGCCTGAATTAATAACGGCTTGAACCAGATTGAAGAAGCTTTGTTTGCCTCCACATGAAACCAGTACTTGTTTTGCAGTGTATTCCAGGCCGTTATCACGCTTGAATTTTGCAATAATGGCCTGTTTGAGTGAGGGTGTGCCTGAAACTGCTGTATATTTGGTAAATCCACGATTGATCGCATCTATTGCAGCATCTTTGATATGCTGGGGCGTATCAAAATCGGGTTCGCCGGCACCAAGCCCTATAATGTCTTTGCCTTCAGCCTTAAGCTTGGCGGCTCTTGCCGTTACGGCCAGAGTGGGGGAGGGTTTGATTGCCTGAACACGCTGAGAGAGTTCCAAAATCCTGTCCTTATGATTCCCCATTAGCAGCGTTTGGCTGCATGGTATAATTTAAAGTTGTTAAAGAGGTGTGATTTTACCTGTGATTGTTACTTTTCCCAATAGTCCTTATAAACTTCATCAACCTTTTTTGCCTGCGGGCGATCAACCGAACGCGATTGCGCAACTGGTTGAAGGGATAAATGATGGTCTGGCTTTTCAAACGCTACTAGGTGTGACGGGCTCCGGCAAGACCTATACAGTCGCAAACGTGATTGCTCGGCTGGGTCGTCCGGCTATTGTCATGGCTCCCAATAAAACGCTGGCTGCTCAATTGTATTCCGAGATGCGCGAATTCTTTCCTGAAAATTCGGTGGAATATTTTGTCTCTTACTATGATTATTATCAACCAGAGGCTTATGTGCCTTCGCGCGATATGTTTATCGAAAAAGACTCGGCTATAAATGAACATATTGAGCAGATGCGTCTTTCGGCAACTAAAGCTTTGTTGGAGCGCAATGATAGTGTGATCGTGGCGACAGTGTCAGCGATTTACGGTATCGGTGATCCTGTGGATTATCATGGCATGATTTTGCACCTGAATCAAGGCGATAAACTGCCTCAGCGTGATGCCATTAAACGGCTCACTGAAATGCAATACGATCGCAACGATATTGAGTTTTCTCGAGGGATTTTCCGGGTGCGAGGGGATGTGCTTGATATATATCCTGCGGAAAGTGCAGAAACGGCCGTACGGGTGAGTTTGTTTGACGACGAAGTAGAGAGTATTTCTTTGTTCGACCCGCTGACGGGTCATGTTCTGAAAAAAGTATCACGTTACACTGTTTACCCTTCCAGTCATTATGTTACGCCTCGCAGTACTGTATTGCGCGCCATCGAAAAAATCAAGGTAGAGCTGCGGGACCGTATTTCATTTTTTCAAAAAAATATGAAACTTGTGGAAGCTCAGCGTATTGAGCAGCGGACCCGTTTTGATTTGGAAATGCTGCATGAAACTGGATTTTGCAAGGGGATTGAAAATTACTCCCGACATATTTCTGGCCGTAATCCAGGGGATCCTCCACCAACATTGATCGATTATCTGCCTCCAAACGCTTTGATGTTTATCGATGAGAGCCACGTCACGATTCCCCAGATTGGTGGTATGTACAAAGGTGATCGAGCAAGGAAAGAAAATCTGGTGGATTATGGTTTTCGACTGCCAAGCGCATTGGATAATCGTCCGTTGCGATTTGATGAGTTTGAGAAAGTGATGCGTCAGGCCGTCTTTGTTTCTGCGACACCCGCTACTTATGAGGCAGAGCATGCGGGACAGATAGTGGAGCAGGTTGTACGTCCAACAGGTCTGGTTGACCCGGTTATTGATGTGCGTCCTGCTACTACGCAGGTTGATGATTTATTGTCAGAAATTAATTTGAGGGTAGAGAAGGGCGAGCGAGTACTTGTGACTACCCTGACTAAACGTATGTCTGAGGATTTGGCCGACTACCTGTCAGATCATGGCGTCAAGACGCGTTATTTGCATTCTGATATTGATACAGTAGAACGGGTGGAAATTATTCGTGATTTACGTTTGGGTGTATTCGACGCGCTCATCGGTATTAACCTGTTAAGGGAAGGGCTGGATATTCCCGAAGTGTCGTTAGTGGCCATTCTGGATGCTGATAAAGAAGGTTTTTTACGATCCGAGCGCGCACTTATTCAAACGATTGGCCGGGCTGCACGCCATCTTAATGGGACTGCAATTTTATATGCAGACAAGATTACTAAATCCATGCGTTTTGCTATTGATGAAACAGAGCGTAGGCGAAACAAACAAATTGCGCACAATATCGAACATGGCATCACGCCTAAAGGGGTGGTCAAGCGAATCAAGGATATGATTGATGGGGTTTACGATATTGAAACCGCGCAAAGAGAATTGAAAGTCGCGCAGGAACGTGCCGGCTATGAGCGTTTGTCTGAAAAGCAATTGACCAAAGAATTGAAACGACTTGAAAAAGAAATGCAACAGTGTGCAAAAAATCTGGAGTTCGAACGTGCCGCTCACCTTCGCGACCAACTGAAAGATTTGAAGCAACTTTTGTTTGGCGTGCCCGAGCATGAATAAAGAAGCAGGATCCCGGATAGTGACAACTGGAAAATAGACTGCTTCAAAAAAATTACTCCTTATCTTACCTCTATATGGGTTAATTTTAACCCTTGTCTTTATGGGGCTAATAGCTTACGATGTAAAGTTATTTTTCTTGAAAATTTTACACAGTAAAACATAATGATAGGAACAGATCAATCGCCTTTTTCTCATGCAGGAATCGGTATGGCTGGAAAGCAGCTTAAAATGAATGAAGCATTCAACTCGTTTTTGCAAATTGTTGATGCAGAACTCAAATTGCTGGCGCATTACCGCTCAGTTTTGGAGGAAAGCGCAGATTCATTTGTTGAGACTTTTTACAAATATTTACGTGAATTTCCAGCCACGGCAGAAGTGTTGTCCGATTACCAGGCAGGCGGGGGGCTTCTTTTTAAGCTTGCAACCAAACAGTCAACGCATTTCAAAGACCTGTTAAGTGGTGATATTGGTGCCGAATCGGCTGAAAGGTTATTGCATATCGGCCATGTCCATTATCGTTATAAAATTGAACCGGTATGGATGATGGGCGCCTACCAGCTTTACCTTGAGCATCTGCGTCAGGTCCTGGCTTCCAATCCGAAAATTGATAGCGGTGATCATAGCCGTCTGGAAAGTGTGCTGATCAAACTTCTTTTCCGGGACATGGGATTAATGATGGAAGGGTACTGGGGCGCCGCAATGGCCCTGGTGCAAGAGGAAAAAAAGAAAGTTGAAGATTTGCAGTCGCAAGTGACCAATCTTCTGGCAAATACACCGCAGGTGCTGTGGTCAGTTGACGTGAAAAATAACCTGCCGCTTTACGTCAGTCCAACCACAATCAAAATTTGCAAGCTGGATATTGAATTGCCTATTCCCTGTATGGGCTGGACCCATCCAGATGATCGTGAAACGGTCATGATGGCTTGGCAAGATGCAATGAATGGAAAACGGGTTGAGGTGGAAAGCCGGGTGCAAGAGCCAGGTGAAGACCCACGCTGGTTTCGTCGTGTTTTTAGTCCATTTGTGGATGCAGATGGCAAAGTGACCAGAATTGATGGTCTGATGGACGACACTACCGAATCCAAGAAAACCATTGAACGGCTTCATATTTTAGCCACAACGGATAGCCTAACCGGTTTACCTAATCGTTCTTTGCTAAATGACCGATTAAATCGATCGATAGCTGCGGCTCAACGAGATGGCGATATGCAGGTAGCGCTGATCTTGCTGGATTTGGATCATTTTAAAGAGATAAATGACACTTTAGGCCATCCTGCGGGAGATGAGGTTTTGCGCCAGGTGGGTAAGCGTCTAACGTCTTTATTACGGGAAAGCGATACGCTGGCGCGCTTGGGGGGTGATGAATTTGCCGTGCTGCTGCCAGAGGTGCGAAATGGACAGGAAGCGGCACAAAAGGTAGTGCAGACCATACTTGATAGTTTCATAGAACCTTTCTGGTATCAGAATAACGAATTGTATTTAGGGGCAGGGATTGGTATTTCTCTCTTTCCGGATAATGGAGAAGATGCAAATGCCTTGATGAGCCGCGCAGATGTTGCAATGTACAGTGCCAAGCATAAAGATATTGGCTACTTGTTTTATGACCCCAAGACAGACCCGCATACTCAGGAAAGACTTCAACTTAACTCTGATCTGAGGCACGCCCTTGAACGTGATGAACTTGTACTTTATTACCAGCCGCAGATTAATATCCGAACAGGTAAGATTATCGGAGTAGAGGCACTGATTCGTTGGCAACACCCTGAATTGGGGTTGCTCTTGCCAGATCAATTTATTCCTTTTGCTGAACGCAGTGGACTGATTCATCCATTGACGGACTGGGTAATCGTCACTGCGTTAAGGCAATGCAAAAAATGGCAATTCGCTGGACATGATCTTCGCATTGCAATCAACGTATCGGCTCGTTCTTTTCAGGATCGGAAACTTGTTGCAAGGCTGGAAGAGTTGTTAAGTGCAGGTGAAACCTGTTTACCAGCAGGGCATATTGAAATTGAGATCACTGAAAATATTCTCATGTCTGATATTGAGCACGGTGCAATTGTATTGCAGCAGCTACGGGAACTGGGTATTTCGGTTGCAATAGACGATTTTGGCACAGGGTACTCCTCTCTTGCTTATCTAAAAAAATTGCCTATACATAGCATGAAAGTGGATAAATCATTTGTTATGAACATGGCTGAAGATGAAAGCGATACAGCAATTGTGCTATCAACTATTGATCTTGCACATAACCTGGGATTTAGTATTGTAGCTGAAGGCGTGGAAAATGAGGGTACGCTAGATATTCTTAACAAGCTTGGCTGCGACTATGCTCAAGGGTTTCATATTAGTCATCCACTTTCGGTTGATAGGCTGGAAAAATTACTGGATCAATCTGAAAGTTAAAAAGCAATCTGATAGCTAGTATTTCAGTGGTCAACTATTTCCGGTTACTAAATCAAGCTTTTCTTTGGTTGCCTTACGCAATTTTCCACCGTTAAAAGCATGCGTGCCATCTGATGTAGCAAACCATCAGGTACTGGCTGATAACATTTCTGTCTTCGCCTTTTGATGGATACCTAGCACTGGTATCTATTCACTCTTTAATACGCCTGAAAATTTGTTCCATCTGAGTATTTTTTGAAGATCGAATCATACTAATTTATTTTGTCAGTGGATGTAGCGAGTAAACACCACGCAATCATAAATTTGATTGCGAAGTAATTTATGTTGACGGGAAATAGTAACGTACGTTACTATTTCTATCGTTATCATTTTGTATGCTTAATTATGGTTAAAGAATGTCTGAATGCGTTTGAAGAACGTTTAGATGCGATTGACAGGCAAATATCAGGTCAGCCTCGTCAAGAAGTGATGCTTTCACGTATGCAGTTTCTTATATTTCAGAAACTGAATGTGTTAATAAATGAGAACCTGCAGCCATATGGTATTAACGACACTATCTGGGTTGCACTCATCATGCTGTACTCCAGCCCGAATCGATCTATATACCCCAGTGATTTAAGTCATATCGTCGTATCTTCGCGTACCAATATCACTCGATTTGCCGATGAAATGGTTAAAAAGGGCTGGGTAAGCAGGAGAGAGCACGAAGCTGACAGACGTAAGATTGTTTTGACCTTGACTGATGCAGGGATTGAACTGGTTGAATCAATCATGCCCAAACAATGGGCGGTTTATCATGCAATATGGGAAGGCTTTAGTGCTGCAGAGAAAAATAATATGGAATCTATGCAGAATAAACTGCTTGATTCAATAACAAATTTCAAATGCTTTCCAAAGCCAGATAGTGAAAATATTGTTATCACAGATGGCATTCTTAAATCCACGCATCAGAAATGAAATCACGTATATGACTCTTTATTCTGACAATACAAAATTGCTACCTAGATTAAACACCTTGGCGATATTGGTGTCTGCCACCATGCTGTTTGGTTGCGCTAGTGTAGGGCCGGATTTCATTCATCCCGAACCGCCGGCTGAAAATGGTTACACTGTAAAAAGGCTGCCAGAACACACAGTTTCTGCACCAGGTGTGCTTATGGGTGAAATGCAAAATTTCGCCATTGGCCAGAAAGTGCCGGAAACATGGTGGCAAAATTTTGGCTCTGCCAAACTCAATGCATTTGTTGATCAGGCATTACATGCCAGCCCTTCGTTAACTGCGGCGCAAGCGACATTGATTCAGGCGCAACAAACCTATGCTGCACAATCTGGTTCCAGCCAGTATCCGCAAGTGAATGCCAAGTTAGGCGCTCAGAGACAGGGTACCAATAATTCAGGTATGGGTCTTGCGGGTGGTGATCGGGTTTTTGAGCTATACAACGCTGGGGTAGCGGTTAGCTACAATCTTGACCTTTTTGGTGGAAATAAGCGTGCACTTGAAAGCTATGCGGCACAAATTGATTATCATCATTATCAACTTGAAGGCGCACGATTGACTCTTGCTGCAAATGTTGTCACGGCTGCAATGATGCAAGCGCAATATGCTGCCCAAATCCTTGCCAGCAATGCAATATTGTCTGCTCAGCAGAGCCAGCTGGATATTACCCGGAAGCGTGTCAAATTGGGTGCAGTTTCACGTAGTGATGAGCTTTCTTTGCAGACGCAGGTCGAACAGACACGAGCCGGTATTCCCACCCTGCGCAATAAGCTGGAGCAGGCTAATCATTTACTTGCTGTGTTAGCTGGACAGGCACCTGGCGCAACTGAAATTCCGCAATTCCATTTGGAGGATTTCAGTCTTCCGACAGAATTGCCAGTAGTTGTTCCATCTGAACTGGTACGTAAGCGCCCGGATATTCAGGCATCAGAAGCGTTGCTGCATGTAGCAAGTGCACAATATGGGGTGGCAATATCTAGTGGTTATCCTCAAATCAACTTGACTGCAAACTTGGGTTCGCAGGCGTTGACGGCTTCCAGTCTTTTTGGTGCCGGATCATTAATATGGGGATTGGCTGGACAGATTGCGCAACCATTATTCAATGCTGGTCTCAAAGCTGGAGTTAAGTCGGCTGAGGCCGGTTTCGATGCAGCTGCGGCAAATTATCGTCAGACGGTATTGCAAGCTTTGCGGAATGTGGCTGATGTGCTAAGAACGCTGGATAACGATGCTCAAACCATGCAAGCTCAGGTTGCTGCAAATGAAGCCGCACAATCTGCACTCAACCTCATTCAACAACAATATCAACTAGGTGGTTTGAGCTATCTGCAACTACTCAGCGCGCAACAGCAAACGCAGCAAACACGTATAAATTTGATTGCGGCTCAGATTCAACGTTTGACTGATACAGCGGCACTTTACCAAGCTATGGGTGGTGGCTGGGTAGCAGGTAATAGCCATGCAAAACCCGTCGATATACCAAAATCCGCCGACACTACAGTTAATTAAGCTCAGTTGTTTGTGATAACCACAACTTTTGAATCACACTTGATGCACGGAGTATTTTTATGACTAAGGGAACGACCAAGCGCATGATCATCATGCTGCTTCTTACTGCATTGGTATTTGGCGGTATTTATGGTTTTCAGCAGTTCCGTAACAAAATGATACAACAGGCAATCAAAGGGAAAGGTATGCCACCGCAAGCGGTGTCAACTATAGTCGCAGAAATTTCTGCATGGCAGCCTAATGTTGAAGCGGTTGGCAATATGCGGTCTGCAAGCGGTACTAATCTAGCCGCCGAGGTAGGTGGCCTGGTAACTGGAATCCATTTTGAATCAGGGGAAATGGTCAAGACTAGTCAGCTATTGGTGGAGTTAAATGCTGCGCCACTTAAGGCACAGCTTGAGCAACTCAAAGCTGCAGTTACGCTTGCTCGACAAAATTATGAACGCGATTTGGCGCAGCTAAAAATTCAAGCTGTTAGCCAAGCTACGGTTGATTCAGATATCGCTATACTAAAAGGCACACAAGCGCAGGTTGCAACACAGGAGGCTATGCTTGAACAGAAATTCATACGAGCGCCTTTTGCAGGTCGTTTAGGCATACGGCAGATAGATTTAGGTCAATTTCTTTCAGCAGGTGCACCCATTGTGAACCTGCAAAAGCTGGACCCTATGTATTTGGATTTCACTGTACCTCAAGGACAAATTGATCTTATCCATGTAGGCAATAAGATCACAATAAATACCAGTGCTTTGCCAGGTAAAACGTTTGTAGGCCACATTTCAGCAATAGAGCCTCAAGTAGATACCGCTACTCGTAATCTTAAAGTTCGCGCAAAAATTCCTAACCCAAAAGGGGAATTGCTCCCAGGATTGTTTGCAACCGCAAGAGTAGATGAAGGTGGTAAACGGGAATATATTACATTGCCTAATTCTACAATTGCTTATAACCCTTATGGCAGCACTGTGTTTATTGTTAAAGATCAAGGAAAAGACGCTGACAACAAAGCCAAGCTATCTGTCGAGCAACGATTTGTAACAACGGGCTTAACACGTGGTGATCAGGTGGCAATTCTTACTGGAATAAAAGCTGGAGAAGTGGTGGTAACTGCCGGTCAGTTAAAGTTACGTAATGGCGCGCCTGTATTTATTAATAACAGTGTGAAACCAGCAAATAACCCCAATCCAGAGGTAAAAGACGAATGAGCAATGCTGCTGGCGCCATGATGCGAAAATTCACTGATATCTTTGTCGAACGACCAGTGCTTGCATCGGTTATCAGTTTGGTTATATTGGTGCTTGGTTTACGGTCCATAGGCCTTCTTCCCGTATTGCAATTTCCATATACCCAAAACGCAGTAGTGACCGTTACCACTGCTTATCCTGGCGCTGATGCTAAACTGGTGGCAAGTTTTATTACTACGCCTTTGGAAAACGCTGTATCTCAGGCTAACGGTATTGATTACATGACTTCCAGCAGTGTTCAAGGGGTGAGCACCATCACTGCAAATTTGCGTTTAAATTATGATCATGACAAAGCGTTAACTGAAATAAATACAAAGATTAACGCTGTACTTAATCAGATGCCTCCACAAGCGCAAAAACCGACACTTTCTGTGAGTATTGGTCAGACAATTGACGCTATGTATATCGGTTTTTATAGCGATGTACTTAAACCTAATCAGGTGACCGATTATCTTGTTCGTTCGGTACAACCAAAATTGCAGGCGATTGATGGTGTGCAGACTGCTGAGCTATTAGGCGCAAAAAACTTTGCCCTGCGTGCTTGGCTTGATCCACAAAAATTAGCTGCAGTTAGTCTTACCGCAGCAGATGTTTATACTGCGTTAGCAGCGAATAATTTCTTGTCTTCCAGTGGGCAATCCAAAGGGCAGATGGTTCAGATTAACCTGAATGCCTCAACTGCTCTGCATTCTGTTGAATCATTCAAACAAATGATCATCAAGCAAAAGGATAATTCAATTGTGCGTTTGTCCGATGTGGCAAATGTGACTTTAGGTGCTGATGATTATGACTCGAGTGTGGCTTTTGATGGCAGGAAAGCCGTTTATGTAGGTATTCAGGTTGCGCCGGGGGCAAACTTGCTTGATGTGGTTGCCCGTGTGCGTAAGGCCATGCCGGAAGTTGAATCGCAATTACCACAAGGTTTAAATAGCAATATTGTTTATGACTCAACCAAATTCGTAAATTCATCAATAGATGAAGTGGTTAAAACTTTAGTAGAAGCTATCCTTATCGTGACGGTGGTTGTTTTTGTTTTTCTGGGTTCTCTGCGTTCGGTGCTTATACCCGTTATTGCAATTCCACTATCCCTAATTGGGACTTTCACGATTATGCTTGCACTAGGTTACTCCATTAATCTGCTTACGTTACTGGCGTTGGTGCTTGCCATTGGTTTGGTGGTGGATGATGCCATTATTGTTGTGGAAAATGTCAGCCGTCATTTGGAAGCAGGGCTTTCACCATTCGATTCTGCTGTTAAAGCTGCACGTGAACTGTCTAGTCCGATTATCGCGATGACTATCGTGCTGATAGCAGTTTATGTGCCTATTGGGTTCATGAGTGGTCTTACTGGGGCGTTGTTTACAGAGTTTGCATTTACATTAGTTGGCGCTGTGACTATGTCTGCAATTATTGCATTGACGCTTTCACCCATGATGTGTTCGCGTATGTTGCGCGCACCCAAACTTGAAGGCGGCAATTGGCAAGATCATCTGGTAATCTGGCTGGATAAGAAATTTGAACGATTGCATGTGCAGTACGAGAAAAGATTACATGGTGTGCTAAATTATGTATCAGTAATTGCCGTATTCGCTTTATTGGTGCTGGGCGGTATCTATTTTCTATATACTACTTCAATGACAGAACTGGCACCTCAAGAAGATCAGGGCGTTTTGATTTCTGCTTCTTTTAACGCTCCAGATGCCACACTTAAGCAACGTGAAAGTTATGGAAATCAGATCCATGATACGTTCAAGAAATTCCCTGAAACGGATCATATATTTCAGTTAAATATGCCAACCCAAGCGATTTCCGGAATGGTGCTTAAGCCGTGGAATGAACGTACTAGAACCTCAAATCAGTTACAACCTGAATTGCAAAAGGATCTTGGCAAAATTGCAGGTTCACAGAACGCGATTTTTCAGCCTCCACCATTACCTGGTGCACGTGGATTGCCAATACAGTTTGTGATTACGACTACTGAACCTTTTTCCAGGCTTTATGAGGTGTCCCAGAAATTCTTGCAAGATGCGCAGCAAACTGGAGAATTCATATTTATCCAGTCAGATTTACGTATCGACTTGCCCCAGACTTCTGTTGTGATAGATCGCAATCTGGCAGCGCAAATTGGCTTGAACATGCAAGACATCGGCTCAGCATTATCAGCTATGTTAGGCGGCGGTTACGTAAACTATTTTGAGCTCAGTGGTCGCTCCTACAAAGTAATTCCGCAAGTTGCGCAGCGTTTCAGGCTTAATGCAGACCAGCTTAATCAGTATTACCTGCGTACTGCAAGCGGACAAATGGTGCCGTTGTCTTCGGTAGCGCATCTAGAAACCAGTACTCAACCTGAAACGATTAATCATTTTCAGCAGCAAAATATGGCAACCATACAGGGTGTGGCAATGCCAACCATTTCCCAAGGGCAAGCATTGCAACGACTCAAGACCCTGGCTCAGGATACCTTACCAGCCGGATATAGTTTTGATTACGCAGGGGCTTCACGTCAGTTCACGCAAGAATCAGGAAGTCTGGTACTCACCTTTTTCTTTGCTATCGTGATTATTTTTCTTGCACTGGCAGCTCAGTTCGAAAGCTTTCGAGATCCGATCATTATCCTGGTATCCGTTCCAATGTCGATTGCTGGTGCCCTGATATTTATTAATCTGGGGATAGGTCATGCCACACTTAATATTTACACTGAAGTCGGTTTGGTCACGCTGATAGGACTGGTTTCCAAGCATGGAATCTTAATTGTGGAGTTTGCCAATAATTTGCAAAAAATGGGTGCAAGTAAACGCGAGGCAATTGAAAAAGCGGCAGGTTTGCGCTTGCGTCCAATTTTGATGACAACCGCTGCAATGGTGTTGGGTGTTGTTCCGCTAATTATGGCTAGCGGGGCCGGAGCGGTAAGTCGCTTTAACATGGGTTTAGTTATTGCCAGCGGTTTGTCCATCGGTACATTATTTACCTTGTTTGTCGTACCTGGGGTATACATGATACTCGCAACTGACCATAATCAAGTCACTAATACATCAGATAAAATTGAGAATGATTTCAGTGAGGCAAACTAGTGGAAACTGAGTCCATTTTTTCTAAATGCTTGCTAAAAGGGTGGGTGAAGCAGCTGATTTTTTTAGGTTAACTGACGTGAAGATGGATGTTTAGAGTGTTGAAAATCATCCTTCATAAGCAAGACTTGAGCAGGAATAACCTAACTATAAGACTATCAATGGAAGATAATTATGATAAGTAAATTGTTTTCTCCGATTACCTTGGGCAATCTTGTGTTAGATAACCGAATAGTTATTTCACCCATGTGCCAATACTCTGCTGAGAATGGGCAGGCAACCGACTGGCATCTAATACATCTCGGTCATTTAGCTATGTCTGGCGCAGGTCTGCTGTTCATCGAGGCTACTGCAATTGCGCCGGAAGGCCGTATTTCTGCTGGTGACCTTGGTTTATGGTCCGACTTGACGGAAATGGCGCTTGCGCGCGTCATCCAAGCTGTCCGTCAGTACTCATCTATGCCTATCGCGATCCAATTAGCACACGCTGGACGAAAGGCCTCCACCAAATTGCCGTGGGAGGGCGGTCAGTCGATCGAAAAGGGGAACGGAGGTTGGCAAACTGTTTCTCCATCAATCTTGCCCTACGCTTCAGGCGACCCCCATCCTCATGCTTTAGATGCCACTGATTTACAGCGAATCTGTCAAGATTTCGTTTCTGCAGCGCAACGTGCGCATCGACTGGGTGTAGATGTTATCGAATTGCATGCGGCACATGGCTATTTGTTGCACCAATTCCTGTCTCCATTGTCGAATGTCCGTAATGACCAGTTCGGTGGATCGTTGGAGAACCGGATGCGCTTCCCGCTGGAAGTTTTTGAGGCGATTCGCAGTGTTGTTCCGGAAGAAAGTCCAGTGGGAATTCGAATTTCAGCAACGGACTGGGTTGAAGGAGGATGGGACATCGAACAAAGCGTTGTTTTCGTCAAGGAACTGCAACGCCGGGGATGTACGTTTGTTGATGTTTCGAGTGGCGGGTTGTCGCCTTTACAACAGATCTCAATTGAATCGGGATATCAGGTTCGATTCGCTGAAAAAATCCGGCAAGAAACCGGTTTGACGACAATTGCCGTAGGATTGATCACCGAGCCGGAACAGGCTGAAACAATCATTGCGACTGGACAGGCAGACATGGTGGCCCTGGCTAGAGGTATGTTATATGACCCACGTTGGCCTTGGCATGCAGCTGCAAAGTTGGGAGCCCAAGTGAACGCGCCAAAACAATATTGGCGCTCGCAACCACATACATTTAAAACTTTGTTTAAGCAATGATTTGGTAAGGCTCCAATTCAATCACATTGGTAAGTATCAATTTAAAAATATCCAGCGTGGATTTTCTCGTTGATTTTAAACAATATTCTTGCTATAGACTATCCCACTGCTTTAACGCCCATGAATGTTTCCACTAAAAATATTGCTTTGTCAGGGGCCTGGGCACCGCTCCATCACAGAGTATTTCGCATGTTGTGGATCGCTTCTATTGTTTCCAATATTGGTTCCTGGATGCATGAGGTTGGTGCAGGCTGGCTCATGACCTCACTGGCATCAAGTCCCTTGATGGTGGCGCTGGTGCAAGCGGCCACAACTGCTCCAGTGTTCTTGCTGGCACTGCCATCAGGAGCCCTTGCTGATATCGTTGATTATAGTGGACCCCAATTTTCGGACATTGAATTAAGATGGTAACCTGCTGTAAAGAGGAGCAGGTTGTGAGTGAAACGAAGCGTAAGAATTTTACTGG
>JAYVLG010000210.1:0-19770 GCA_043759595.1 Sulfurirhabdus sp.
TGGATCTTTCCTGCACGCCAAAGGGAACATGCAACCTCAGTGAAAGCGTCTCCTCACAGTGGCTGGTGCGCTCATATACAAAGCTCATGGTTTTTTTGCCAAGGCGATTCCCCAGTCGTTTCAGCAAAGCACCCGGTTGGGGTTCACTGTAATTCATATAGAATTTAGCAGGGCTGGAGGTACTTACCTTGATGCTGTGATGCGCCACAGACAATGCAGGCAGCTGAATATCCCCCTGGTTTCCGTTGGCCATGGTTTTAAAGTGTAATTTCCCGTCCACAAAAAACTTGATTTCAAATGGTGCTTTTCCTTGCCTGAAATAGGCCAACCCCGGCATGACGTAGCTCACGCCATGAATTGCCCGCAAGTTAACTCCTTGTTCCTTATCTGATATTAATGATCTGTATATGGAGGGAAATGCCTCTTCACGCATCAATCCCATATCTTCGATTGGCGTGAATAAATGACGTGCCAACCAAGCCCCCTGGGGATGATAGTCTTCCCATAAATAACGTCCAGCCATCAAATCCGGCTTATCTTCCGGGGGTCGATGCTGCAAGGTGATCAGCATGGAGCGGTTCCCAAGAATGAGTCCTTGATACGAGACTGGACGAACAGGAAACCAGGCCGGTTGATTCCAGTCATCCAGATCGGAAACATAAGTGCTTTCTGGCACCTTCACCAGATGCACCAGATCGGCTGGGCGATTGTAAGCGACAACCATTGCGGGGTTATCGGATTTGAAGCGAATCTTTGCCACATTGGCCGGCAAAGAAAAATAGTATGTGGAAGGATCAGATAGAATCATTCCGTTCAGATCGCCTACCACCCGCTCATAAATTGAGGCCGGTTTATAAATCAGGATAGTGCCCTGTTTGATAAGCCCCCCCTGGGCGTCCAGCAGGTTATATTCCACTACAGGTAAATGTTCGTCAGGAAGCGCAGGCATTGAAGGCACAATATAGCGAAAATCCACTCTCACTGGCGTTGACTGATTACCCGTATGGGCTACCTGATATTCCACCGCAGCATTATCCTGCATCAGATATTCCCGAAGGTACATTGGCTCTGGCGTTATTTCATTTTTCTCTTTCAAGTCTCCCAGATAGGCCCGCACTACTAAACTGTCTGAGGCTGATATTTCCAGCAACCCTCCTTCAAAATGCTGGCTGAATTGAACTGGTTTGCCAGTCCAGTCAACACTGAAATCTGCGCGCTGTTTAGGTCCTTTTCCGTACCAGCGAATATGGATGGGAGAGGAAGAAATCAGGTCGGCGGCAGTGCTTGCACGAGCAAAATCCAGACGTATGCCCCCCCCCTCTTCCGGAATCGGAATCACACCATGATGCTGGCTATCAATCCATAAACCCGCAGGAATGACCGGCTCAAAAAGCTGTTGCCCTTCATATTCTGTCATGGTGTACAACACGCGGGAATGGTAAGACCTGCCCTCAATGCCTGATGGGCTTATAGGCCGCTGGGTTTGAGAAAGCAGATTACGCACTTCCTGTTCCAGCAACATCTCATGAGAATAAATATTCCCTTTGGAAAGTGCCTTCTTCTTGTCTTCGTACATCCGCTGCCACAAAAATGCCAACTTACGTTCCGGCACTTTTTCATGAAAATAGGCTCGCAAGGCAATATCTTTTAATGGTGGTGACATACTGGCAAGACTGATACGCAGCTTTGATACACGTGGGATGCCCGCCAGATTCAACTGCATGATCTGACCTTCTGTTGGCGTCAAGCCAGGCTCTAGATAAAATGAGGGGGTAAACTGCTCACCCGATTTGGGATCGCTTATATTAGTCACCCCAGTACGGCTGTGATAAACATTATCCAGTACCACTTTGCCGTCATCATCCAGCACTTGATATCGAAAAGCATACTGCCAGACATCCATCGGTTTGGTCGCTAACGTTGAACTGATACTGGCATTCGTGACAAGCCGAACCATGTCGGTCTCCGGTGCCAAAGACATCTCCAGCCAGCGGCCTTGTTCCAGCAAATACACAACAGAAGGCGTAGAAACTGCGATGCGCTTCTGCAATGCGTTATCTCCCCCGCCAACCCATTTACTGAGTGACTGCTTTCCCATCCATAACCCAAATGCCATCACCGCAGCAATCGCCATCCATAACAATATGCGCAACATACGGATCATTGTCGGCCTCCAAATTCAAGCCAGACTGCGTGAGATTCGATAAATTCAGCAACGATGGCTCGATCAACTTTGGCAAGTGGCATCCGAACAGGTTTTTCGACCTTGCCGGGTACCAGATTAGCTACCACGACCAGATTACCATCTGGTGCATACACCATCAGAAACGCTTGCTTGGAATCCGTGTCTATCAGCCTGGTCAAGAGATATTTCGGCCACGTAGAGCGAATTCCTGACAAGACAACAATATCCTGTGTTTCAAGATAATCATTCAGTCTGGAACGAAATGCAGCAGGCAGCAGAGCTGATGGCGCAAGTGTTGTGCTGGAGACAACCTGATACAAAGAGGTTTCCTGCGTGTCCACTCCCAGTGCATTGAACTGGGAAGCCATCAGCTTGTTTTCTGTCTGTTGCTGATAGGTTGCTCTTGCCAGTGGGGACATCCACAATACGACAAATTCCTTATTGACTGATTGTGACAGATACTGCGATTGGGGCAAGAAACCCAGTTCGTAACCGGCTGTTTCTGCAGAACCATCTACAAACTTGGTTCGCATGCCGGAATGATCAAGGGATTGCATCAGGTTCAATTGCAATTTACTCAAATCTCGTCTTGAAGTCGCCCCGTTATTGAACGCGACCAGCATATCTGCATTGGGGGCTGGAACATCGGGACGCAAGCCAAAGGACCGGCTTTGCACGACCATGAGCGGTTCTGCCATGGATTCACGCAAAATGACCTGATTTACCAGATTGAACAGGTTTGCTTTATTTTCCGGTCTGATTACATCAGCACTTTTATCAAGATTGGCGTTGGGATTGGCGCCAGATATCAAAAGCGCGTTTGCTTTCAACGATTCAAACAACGCCACACCATATTCAAAACTGTTAACCTCATAACCAGGCCGGGGAATTTCAACTACATAGCCCCTGCCCTCACCCAAACGCAGCACATAACTTCCCCAGTAACGACGCTTTTCCAGTGATGGCACTTCAGACAGCACCAAATAATCCTGCCCGGATTCCTGATGCCTGTAGCGAATCACCTGATATCCCATCACCTTTGCAGCAGCGTTGATCGTTCTCAGCTCTTCAATACCAGCTTTAGTCCAGTTTCCCTGTCTGTATTCATTTTTGATTGTACGCAGAAGCGGTGTAATGACTTCCTCGTCCAGAAAAAGAAGTTCCTCGAGTTTTGGTTTCACATAACTGTTTGTGCCGCTCTCCGCGATCTCTGTTTTACTGCCTAGCAACCAGTCCTGGAGATAGCCTTCGATACGCTGGCTATGCTCCTGCAACGCAACGCCCTGATCTGCAAAGATAGGTTTGAACAGCACCTTGCGTAAATCAGACTGATTCAACACCAATTCGGCAAATCCTTCGCGCGTTGTCTCCCGTTGAAGATTGACAAAAGGCGTTTGATTCCATTCCACATGGAAGTCTCCAATCATTTCCTTAAGTGCCCCCAACCTTAATCCCGGAGGAAGTGTATTTTTCACCCAGATACCACTCGGTGGTTCAGGCGATGTCACTTGAGTTTGCTCTCGCCTTAAACCGGCAATTTCTCTCGCACGCTCTGCTGTGAAACCTCGAACCTGCAGTACGTCCCGCCGCGCCACTTCACGGTGAAAAGCCTGGAACAGGGTTCGGTAATTAGCTAGCACATCTGAGGTGCCATCCGGGTTCGTCATTCTGCCGGAACCTGCAACGGCCAATGCGCGTCCCTTCATTGACTTGAAAAGCCAGGCACCCGCTTCCATTGCACCACGTTCATCCAGCGGGGCTGGCACTTCTACCAGCAATGTACTCGATTTATCCAGATTCAGCGCATAACTCCCCCATCCCCTCCGGGGAGCATTCTCTCTGATGTACAGATAGTTGCTTTCAACCTGATCCACCCGATAGTTCACTTTAGCAAGCAGCGCCAAGGCTTCCTGTAGCTGCTTGGCATCAGGCTGATTCACATAGGCAAGCAATTCATGAATTCCCTTGGCAAACAGTTCCGTTTCCTGAGGCAAAGGGACTGTGACACTATCCTTTACCTTACTGCTGTACAGGGCAATTTTGTCCTGACGAACCAGATCAATTAATCGCACATCGTTCATAAGCGTCAATTTTGAATGCGCTGCCTGAACAGATGGAACTGGCCAGGACCATAACTGGGGAATAAAGGTTAGAGAAAACCCCACAATACTGGCAAAAAATACGGCTGTCAGCGATGTTTGTAATGTTGAACGCGTCAATCTGGCCACGATGTTCTTGTCGTGCATCTTGATTGCGATCAGGGTCGACAACAAATAGCCGTAGCCGAAATAGTCGGTTACTTTGACATCAGGCATCCACCATAGGAGGAAGTAGCCCAGAAAAAGTTTATAAAGAAAGCCCACATTGAAGAATAGCAAAAGTTTGCGCCCCCCTTCCATTGTCGCCTGTTTGAACATGGGCAGACGCAAAGCAAGTACCGAAAGGCCCAGAACCACAAAGGCTTCAAGAAAAGAAGTCAGAATCTTGCCAGGCTGATACCATTGCAAGGCCAGCAAGGCTGGTATCAGAATACCGTTAAAATCCCACCCATAATGCAGATTCATACGTGAGGCGAGAAAAGCCGCTGTAATCAGGATAATGTATGCCTTGGGACTCGCCAGCATGGAAGATGCGATATCCTCATACATGTAACTCAAACTACCCAAATTGAAGTTGGTCAGTTCCATCAGGCCATACCTTATTATCAGGGTGGTCAGGCCAACAGTAACAAACAGAGCAAACATGCCACGAACAAAGCCTGGCTTCCAAAACTGGTTGGCAATCAATGCCACAATAATCAGGCCAAAGCTGTGCAAATTATTGCGATAGTCAAATTGAATACCCAGACGGTTATTGATGGCTTCACCAAAAACAGGCAATAACCAGCCATCCAGCACAATTCTTACCGCTATACTGCCAAGCAGTAACGCAAAAAATCGATCCCTGCCAAAGAAATTGCTCCATTTACCCCAACGGGATAAATACTCTGAAAACAACCACACCAGAAAATAAGTAATGATACCTTCAATCAGAATGACCAAAGCTGCCCACGGCTTAGCAATAATAAGCGGTGCCATGTAGCCAGGCACTACCAAACCTGAAAGCACCCAGCCAAGACGAAGGTTGAAAAATGCTACAACAAACACCCCCACCCATACAGCCGTGATCACGGAACTGGCAAGACTTCCTTCAGGGAATAGGGGTAAGGGGAAAATGGATGAAAACAATTTCTATGTGATCTGAAAACAGGGGTTAATCACTCGATCATTCGAGCGGCCAATGACACAAAAATAAATTGTATTTTCAATCAATTAACAATCCCATATTGAGTAACAGTAAGCAACGCCTATCAGATAGTTAAACACACTCATCAAGGGTTGGTTAAAGGCTGAATTTTGAAGCTGGGTTCAAAACATCTGCTTTAATTTATCCATAAGCTCCGGGACATTTATTGGCTTATAGACCAGATCAGTCGCACCGGCATCCATGACATCCTTCAGGGTTGTGGGTCTATTCATTCCAGTCAGAACCAGCACTGGAATAGTTATTTTTGCCTCTTGCCGAAGCCATCTTAAAAATCGCAACCCATCCATTACTGGCATCATTAAGTCCACCATGATCAAATCCAGTGAATTTCGTAACGTCAAATCCTCCAGCAGCTTGATCCCCTGCGCGCCATCATTGGCTGCAAACACCTCGAAATCATTCATCTCCAATGCAAGAACCAACAGTTCCTGCATTAAAGCATCATCATCAATAATCAGAATTCTTGTTTTTTTATTTTGCATTATATAAAACCTTTTAGTTTTAGCTTGAAGCGAATACCAACCCCTACCCCACTTACTCCTTTAAGCGTACCACTCCATTTCTGAACATAACGCAATGATCGGCGTATCTTTCTGAATTCGTCAGACGTGAGTTCTTCGCTGCCAAAAGCGTATTCCTGGAATCGTTCATCAGGCATGCCAAAACCACTATTTTCGAATTCATAGGTAATCCAGCGATCCTTTTCTTCAAGGCTGATTTTAATGGCAGAATTTTCAGTCGCATCCTGAACCAGCAAACTTAGTAGCGACTCTATCACTTGCCTTAATTCTTCGGGTGCGGCAAACGCAAGGCTAATCAGATCAGGCATATGCACATCAAAACTGATATTGCGAGTGGCAGCCACAGTGGTTAGCGCATTGATGGCATCAGATAGTGGCATTTTAGCATCCACTGGGTAGCTTTCTACCGATTCCATGCCCAAATCAATCACCAGCAGATCCTGAGATTCCTGAACAATCTGCATGGCATTGGTAATTTTTTCCTGAACGATATCCACAACCCGATTACGTTTATCTGCAGTCAGTGATTCATTGGTTAATAGTGAAGTTGCTGCCAGAATGGACGTCATATCATTCCGTAACTGGAAATTGACTCTTTCAATCAAGTTCGTTTTTAACACGCAAAGTCGTTTAACGGTTGTTACATCTATCAATTCACATAAAATCCCTTCCAGCTCAAAAGGCAAGACATCATCAATAACCAGAGAACGCTTTCCTGTTTGGTGTTGAAGCGGCGAAATATGCAGCACATAGACCATATCTGGCAATGCGGGAATCGTGGTTGGTAACACTGAAGTACCTCGCTCCACCACCACATATTCAATCAAGTTGCGAATTTTTCCTGCATCAAGTCCAGTCAAGGTCGTAATCAGATCCAGCGCAGTCATGTCATAAGGCGCAAATCCACAATGTTTCAACAGATTTACCATCGGCATATTGGCCAGCACTACTCTGCCAAACAAATCATATAAAATAGCGGAAGTGCTCAATCCATCCAGAAAATCTTCCAGGCCTATCAGGCGTTTTTCCATGAGGGTGATGGATTTATTCAATTCCTGAATGGCATCTTCACCTCCTTCCAGACGAAGGAAACGCTGAATTTCATTAGTACCTGCAGATTGCTTCTTGAGCCACTGCTGGCGATGGAAAAGCAATTCTGCAATCTGATTACCAAAATCCTTAACGATGGTATCAAATGATGCACGTGCTGTAATTTTCTCAGGCAGAATTGCAAATGCCCAAAATCCCAGCACCTCGCCAGAAAATACCAAAGGAACCAGATACTCGACTTCATTACTTTCCGAATCGGATTTCTTCAAATAATTTTTAACAACAATCGGTTTGTTTTCGGCAATGGCTGTACTGTAGGGCGTACGCTCATAATCTCTGCGCAGTTCGTTGATGTCATCCAGAGAACAATTTAATGCCTTGATCTCTTTGACCCGATGATCCGCCAGTACCCGCTCCAGAAAAATAACCCGGGTCAAATCCAATGTCTGGTTCACCATGGTAATAACTTGGGACCAGTGCTCCTGGGATTGATAGAAACTGGGCGGGAAAATGCGGTCCCGTAATTTTGCTGAAGTTTCGAGCAGGACGCCCCGCATTGCCAGATCGTCCTGTATTTCTTTTCTACGAAAAAAAATCAGGAAAGAGATAACCTGAACCAATATCAACTCCGTAATAGGAATCCATATTTGTAAAAAAATCAGCGCCAGCCAGACAGTCAATCCATATAAAACCAGCATCCCAACCGTAAACCATCCAGACAAACGACTTCCCATTCGCTGGAATACCAGCAGGCTAACTGCCACCATGACCATCAGCATAAACAACAAAACAATGCCAGGAAGCCTGTGAATAATCCGATCCACTAGTAGCGTATCCAGAGCCTGCCCATGAAATTCCAATGGAGATATCAGACCATTATTTCTGGAAGAAGGGATGTATAAAAATTTACCATCATGTTCAATCGAACCGATGACAATGCTGCGACCATTGACCAACTCAGGTATCAGATCACCTGCCAGTGCTTTGTCCAGGGAAATAATCGGCAACCTCCCGGTACTCCCCATAAAGTTAACCAAATAGTCAGGTTCAGGAATGAATAATTTATTCTCTGAAAATTGCTGTGCTGCAACAGCCTCAATGGTTTGAAGGGACTTTCCGGAAATATTTACAGCAGCAAGTTGGCTTCGATAGACACCATGCCCCGGGGGTTGCATAACAACAGGCAACACATTCAAATGGTTTCGTTTTGCCACTTCCGCTATAGCCGGAACAATGGAAACTTCTCCACCTTCTTCAGGAAATAAAACCTGCTGCCCAAAGAGAATCTTTGGTGACCGCGCTACCTCTTGAAAAAATTTGTCGGAAGCCTGGTCAGGTACAAACAGAAAACTGATTTGGCGAGCGCCCATTTTTTTAAGGGAAAAAATCAGGGGTAACCAGATATCGTCATGCCCTGCTAACTGTTTTTCACTGACATCTATTAAAAGCACTTCAGGGCGTTCAGCCTTCCCAACGGGACTATAAGCAACGAACCCATCATAGAATAGCGCATTGGAAAGACCAAATAAGCCAGCCTGTCCCAGCATCCAGATAGCAAAAACAATGCCAACAATGATGGTCAACCCAGGATATTTAAATCGATTCATGGAGAAGGAGGTTAGCTCAAATGAAATTGTTTATGGATGATGCATTTACACCCTGCTTGTGTGAATTATAACGGCACAAAGAACAAAAACTTGAGCAATAACCAAGATATAGAAAGAAACTTGCCGCCCATATCCTCTATGGCATGCGTATCAAGAAACTGCAGCTTTTGCAACCTTGAATACGCACTAAAAATGGCTACGAGGATTAAATGTAGATACTTTTGAGAGCGATTCAAACAATTCTCTTTCCTCATCCGTCATGGTTGGCGGCACAACAATCTGCAGCACGGCAAAAAAATCGCCATGTCCACTTCCTCTTTTAGGTAGCCCTTTGCCAGTTAATCGTAATTTCTGGCCACTTTTTGCACCAGAACTTACCTTCAAACGTACTTTTCCTTCCATGGTCGGCACCTCTACACTGGTGCCTAGCGCTGCTTCCCAAGGGGTAACTGGCAAATCCAGAAAAAGGTCATGCCCCACCGCTTTAAATAAGGGGTGGGATTGCACTTGTAGCGTCAATATCAAATCCCCACTGGGGCCGCCATTTGTTCCCTTGCCGCCTTTACCAGGCAAACGCATTTTTTGCCCATCTATCGCGCCTTTTGGAATACGCATCTTGATAGACTTGGGTATACGTGTCATATGGCCATCAGCTGTTCTTTCAGGCACTTCTATGTCCAGAGTGCGCTCTACACCGTGATAGGCTTCATCCAGCGTAATTTGCAGAGACATGGTGAAATCCTGCCCAGCCTTGGCAAATCCGCCTCGCCCTTGCCTCCCCCCCCCTTGGCTTCCCATGCCAAACAGGTCTGCAAAATCAAACCCGCCCGCCCCAAAGCCACCAAATCCATTTCCTTGACCAAACCGTTGCTCCCAATCTGGAGGAGGCCTGAATTCCTGCCCCGCTTGATAACTGCCCAATTGGTCATAGGAAGCGCGTTTTTCTGCATCTTTCAGCACTTCATAAGCTTCGCCCAATTCCTTGAATTTTTCCTCTGCGTCCTTTTCCTTGGAAACATCTGGATGAAACTTGCGTGCTAACTTTTTGTAAGATTTCTTGATATCATCTTGGGTAGCTGATTTCTCTACACCCAGTATTTTGTAATAGTCTTTATATTTCATGTTGAATATCTTGTTATTAATCAGGGGCCATTCAAGTCAAAACGTAAAAATAAAAATTCAATTCAACTCGAAAAGTATAATAAATTCTTTACCAATGCAGGATACAAACATACTAATAATGCGGAGGTCGCTCGTTGGATACTTTACTCTCAGAAGCTGTATCAGAAAGATCTTTAACCTGATTGAGCAGAAATCGACAGGTTGCTTCCAATTGATCAAGCATTTTTTGCTGCTGGCAAACCACCTTGTTTAGTTCCTGAACAGTGTCTTCCTGAAAAGATATTTTCACTTCCATTTCCATGAGGCGATCCTCAATAGTCATCTATTAAATCCTCATCTTAAAATATATATAAACATGCGAAAAACTGGTTAGAACCATGCATTTGAAATTAACGAACTGAAATGACTTCAGGTACGAATTTTTGGAACACGTTGCCGGATAATTCCACAAGATGAATATTCATGGCCGTGTTAAATGAATTAATGGTACAACACTTCTCAAACCATTCACTTTAAATATATAGCGAGTCTGCTACTTCTCTAACATTTTCTGATAAACCATACTCTGCAGAATCAATAATTCCTGTGTAGGCAGATCTTTAAACTGAATACCAAAGCGATATTTTTCCACACCACTTGCACTGCTTTCCAGTGCTGAGGAACGGACTATACAATTCAATATAGGATAGACTTCAATATCTTTGATTTTGGCTTTAAACGTCAGGCGCAATTCATCATCTTTTTCAGCCACTTTTTTATTCGTTACAAAAGCAGCGCCAGTAGTACTGACATCTACTACCGAAACCGGAAATCCCTGGCTATTTTCACCAACATTCAGGTTTGTTACAGTGCCAATTATATTAAAAGAAATACGGGCAGACTCTCTGACGGAAACTTTCTGAACAGATTTAGGATAAACAAGGTGCAGATAGGAAATTGGTGTATTGCATACCTTCCGTATAGACGATGAAAATCCAAAAGCCGCAGTACCTGAGAATGATCTCACAATCACATTTTGATTTTCTCTGCAAAGCACTAAGTGACCGTCAAACTCTGGGGCACTCACCATTACCGTTCCATTGGGAAGAAACCCGAGTAATTTTACCGAGTATCGCTCATCACCAAATGAAGTTGAAATCTGTATCTGGAGTGGGTCCCCCACATTTGGTTTCATTTCCTCAAAAGTTGCTGTCAAATTTTCAGTTGTAGCTGACTTGGCTTTATCTTTATCTTCCTGTTCCTGTTTAGAATTTGTACCGATATTAATAGCCGATTTTTTCCACCCAGGATTTCTGAAAAGCCCATTCTCACTCAACAGTTCAATCTGCCGTTGATTTTCAACAATAAACCCTTCACGAAGGAGCAGGTTTCTATCGCTATCATAAACTGGCCATGGCAATGGTTTTCCAATATTAATATCGGATATTTTCAGTGGAACAAGTCCTTCGGATCCCATATTTTCCTGTCTGTATAGGGCTATCAATCATGAGACAATTTAATATACATTGATATTACATACTGCAACAAAATAAAAAGCAAGTAATTTCATGATGATAGATTGATAAATTAATGTGTCTTCAGGATATCTGTTACCAGGATATTTTTCCCTTCCACCCACCATTTCACATCAAAATCGAGCAATTTCATTGCAAAATTCTGGCTCCCGAGCATATCCGCATTGTAGGCAGGGCGCGGATCAAAAGAAAGAATCTGGTTGATCAGTACAGCGAGATTTAATTCAGGGGAGTTAACTTGTTGACATACTTGCCTTGCCTGTTCAGAAAAGGTGACTGCAAAATCCGAGGATGGCGCATCAGGTGCAAAACCTGCTTTTGCCCCTGGGATACTATCCACATAGGGCAGATAAGGCTTGATATCCAAAACAGGTGTCTGATCCAGTAAATCTGCCCCTTTAAGATGTAACACTACACTTCCTTTTTCAACCACCACCTTTTCCAATTCGACGACGGACAAACCAATGGGGTTGGGGCGATAGGTGGAACGCGTAGAAAAAACGCCAACCCGTTTGTTTCCACCCAGTCTGGGTGGGCGAACGGTGGGCTTCCATCCTTCTGTAAGGCATCCATGAAAAATGAATGTGATCCAGATATGCGAAAAATCTTCCAGCCCACGTACAGCTTCTTCCCGGTTGTAAGGTGACAGCAACTCAAGGGTGGCTTTTGCCTCAGTCACCAGACCGGGCTGACGCGGAATGCCAAATTTTTCTTTATAACAGGAATGAATGATTCCGACAGGATTCAGCGTAAACGACATAATGCTTAAAAAGTGTTGTGAACTTCAGTCACTTGAGGAAAATGCCTCATGACGATTTTTTCCACTACATTTTTAAGATCCAGCACAGCATTGGGGCATCCAACACAGTTACCCTTCATACGGACACGCACGACAGATCCTTTTACTTCGACCAGCTCCAGGTCACCCCCGTCCTTCAATAGAATTTGACGCGCTTCTTGCAACACCTCGATTAATGCATCCCAATCTGGAGGCGGCGCATTGGGATCAGGTTTTCGCGCGGCATTGAGCTTACGCTTGGCCATTTCCTGATCGCGAGAAATCCTTGTAGCAGTCAAAGGGTCCTGCTCGTATAACTCGTCCAGTTCATCTTCACTATAAAAGCGCATGGGCTGAGACAATGTTGCTTCTTCAAGCCCCATTAAGCGATTTCGTTCTGCCAATTCTTCCACAGAAAAACGGTTATGTTTCACGGGAATTTTATCAAGGCGATCTGACATATTAGGGGTTACAGTTTTATTATCAGCAAAAAACTACCCAACCCACTTACGTGCATTTCGGAACATTCTCATCCACGGACCATCTTCCAGCCAGTTATCAGGGTGCCATGAATGCTGCACGGTGCGGAATACCCTCTCAGGATGTGGCATCATGATTGTAAAACGGCCATCCGGTGTCGTCAGACCTGTTATGCCATCCGCTGCACCATTCGGGTTTAGCGGATAGGTCTCAGCAGTCTTGTCATAGTTATCCACATAACGCATAGCAACCATTGCTTGTTTCATTTGATCCGCACTACTGAATTCGGGATAACCTTCACCATGGGCAACAACAATCGGCATGCGACTGCCCGCCATGCCATCGAAAAACAATGACGGACTTTTCGGTATTTCTACCATGACATAACGGGCTTCGAACTGCTCCGATTTATTGCGTACAAAATGTGGCCAGCTCTCTGCACCAGGAATTATCTCATGCAAGTTGCTCATCATTTGACAACCATTACATACGCCCAGGGCAAACGAATCATTCCGCTTAAAAAATGCTTCAAATTCCTCGCGAGCTTTAGCATTGAACAGAATGGATTTTGCCCATCCTTCTCCAGCACCCAAAACATCCCCATAAGAGAAGCCGCCACAAGCCACAAACCCTTTAAAATCTTTCAATGTGACGCGTCCCGCAATAATATCGCTCATATGCACATCCACCGCTTCGAAACCAGCGCGATCAAATGCGGCAGCCATTTCAACTTGGCCATTGACACCCTGCTCCCGCAGGATTGCCATTCGTGGGCGTATTGCCGAGTGAATAAAAGGGGCAGCAATGTCATCATTGATATCAAAACTCAAATTTGCATGTAACCCTGGATCAGTTGCATCTAAAATCCGGTCATATTCTTGTTGTGCGCATTCCGGATTATCACGGAGTTTCTGCATTTGATAAGTGGTTTCAGACCAGGCGCGTTGCAAGTCAACCCGATTTCCTGAAAGAATCTCGGATTCATTGCGCATTACCTTGATCTTGTCCTCTTTATTCAGCGACCCAAATACATGAAGTTCGCTGCGTAGATCAGCGCTAAAGAATGCTTCCATTACTGTGGGTGTATCGCTACGCTTTACTTGTAAGACTGCACCCAGTTCTTCGTTAAATAAAACATCGAAAATATGTTCCGAGTATTTACCCGCCGGCACGCTAATTTCGGCCTTGCCACGTCGTTCAACATCTGTACGAAGCTGCTCATAGCAGAGTTCATCCACATCTACAGTCAACCCCACATGCCCGGCAAATGCCATTTCACATAATGTGACGAACAAACCGCCATCCGAACGATCATGATAAGCCAGAATTTTGCCATCGCGATTCAGTTGCTGGACTGCACTGAAAAACGCTTTGAGTTTTTCCGGGCTGGTGACATCTGGAGCGATGTTTCCAGTTTGTTTGTATACCTGAGCAAACGCAGAGCCACCAAGACGATTCCGTCCGGATCCCAGATCAATCAGAATTAAATCGGTATCTCCCAAATCAGTACGCAATTGAGGGGTCAGTGTTTTGCGTGCGTCCGTCGTTGGCGCAAATGCGGAAATAATCAAGGAGAGTGGCGCGGTCACTTCTTTTTTGGTGTCACCTTCATTCCAGGCGGTTTTCATGGACATGGAATCTTTACCCACGGGTATACTGATACCCAGTTTCGGACACAACTCCATCCCCACTGCTTTAACCGTGTCGAACAAAGCCGCATCTTCGCCGGGATGCCCCGCCGGCGCCATCCAGTTAGCCGAAAGTTTAATGTCGCTGATGTCATCTATCAGTGCCGCAGCGATATTGGTGATCGCTTCGCCAATCGCCATACGTCCGGATGCAGCCGGGTTAATCAGCGCTACTGGGGCGCGTTCACCCATTGCAAAGACCTCACCCTGATTGGTGTGGTAACCCATAGTAGTGACAGCAACATCCGCTACCGGAATTTGCCATGGCCCCACCATTTGGTCTCGGGCCGTCATACCCCCCACAGTGCGATCACCGATACTGATCAAAAAGGTTTTGTTAGCCACGACAGGCAGCATCATGACGCGATAAACAGCCTCAACCAGATCTATCCCGGCAAAACTGACAGGTGCAATACCTCTTCGAACATGAGTCACATTACGGGTCATTTTCGGTGGTTTGCCTAATAGTACGGACAAATCCATTGCAACAGGGTTGTTACCATAATGGCTATCTGCAACGACCAGCTGATTATCATCCGTGGCATGCCCGATCACGGCAAAAGGGCAGCGTTCGCGTTCGCACATCTGTTTAAACAGATCGAGACTTTCAGGCGCTATTGCCAGTACATATCGCTCTTGTGATTCATTGCTCCAAATTTGCATGGGCGACATGCCGGGCTCTTCATTCGGCACATCGCGCAACTGAAAATGACCACCCTTGCCTGCGCCATGCACCAATTCAGGTAGTGCATTGGAAATACCGCCCGCACCGACATCGTGAATAGAAAGAATAGGGTTTGCTTCTGCCATCTGCCAGCAACGGTCAATCACTTCCTGGGCTCTGCGCTGCATTTCAGGATTGCCGCGCTGAACTGAATCAAAATCCAGATTTTCGGCATTGGAACCGGTATCCATACTTGAAGCCGCCCCACCACCCAAACCAATCAGCATGCCCGGCCCACCCAACTGAATCAGCAAGGTACCAGCAGCAAATTCATATTTGAATGCATGCCCGTCAGAAATATTCCCTACACCCCCCGCCAGCATGATGGGCTTGTGGTAGCCACGCATTTCTCCGGCCACTTCCTCTTCGTAGGTTCTGAAATAGCCTGCTAAATTGGGACGGCCAAATTCATTATTGAATGCAGCAGCACCAATTGGCCCTTCCAGCATGATTTGCAAAGCAGAAGCAATACGTGAAGGCTTTCCATATGCGCTACCCAATTTATCCTGATAGGCTTCCCAAGGTTGTTGAAAATCCGGAATATTAAGGTTAGAAACAGAAAAACCACCCAACCCTGCTTTTGGCTTTGAGCCAGTGCCTGTCGCACCCTCGTCACGAATCTCTCCTCCCGAACCGGTTGCCGCTCCTGGAAATGGCGAAATGGCCGTAGGATGATTATGCGTTTCCACTTTCATCAGAATATGAGTCATGTCTTTCACATAACCATATTTATGATCTGCAGATGCAGGGTAAAAACGGTCTATTTCCGCCCCTTCAATCACTGAAGAGTTATCAGAATAAGCGACTACCGTACCTTTCGGATGCAAGGCATGGGTATTGCGGATCATACCGAACAGGGAATGTTCCTGCTGCTCACCATCGATTACCCAATCAGCATTAAATATCTTATGGCGGCAATGTTCTGAATTGGCCTGAGCAAACATCATGAGCTCTACATCAGTAGGATTACGGCTAATGCGAGTGAAATTTTGTACCAGATAATCTATTTCATCTTGCGATAATGCAAGGCCCAGCTCTTTGTTTGCTTCGACCAAGGCTTCTGTTCCACCTCCCAGAATATCAACCGTGTTCAGGGGTACTGGCTGACAATGCTCAAACAAACGACTAATTTCTTCCATATCGCTCAAGGCGATTTCTGTCATACGATCATGGATCAGCGGTAACAATACGGCCTTGTCTTGAGCGGAAAGGGGTTGGCCATTTCCGGTTTGCACATAAAAAGCCATACCCCGCTCAATACGTTCAATGACTTCCAAACCGCAGTGACGCGCAATGTCTGTCGCTTTACTGGACCAGGGAGAAATCGTACCAAATCGGGGAACAACAAGAATATGCTCTCCTGCTGGCTCTTCAACTTGATCTGCAGGCCCATAAGTCAGTATCTTTTCAAGGGTAAAACGCTCACTTTGGCTTAAGCTTCGCTCAACCGAAGCAAAATGCCAATATTCTGCATGTACATGAGAGATGTTGGGTGAGCTGAGAGAAAGCACTGACATCAATTTTTCAAGACGAAAAGAAGATAAGGCATTGCGGCCGCGAAGTTTGATCAACTGAGACATGAGATACCCGGATGAGGAACCGAAAAAAGTAGAATTTTACCCTAAAAACCTGTTCAATTGGGAGGCAACCTTATAATGCCTGTTGCAATTATCAGATGGTATTTTAAGGGTAATGCAGACTCATGATGGTAAAGCATGAAGCCATTTAATTTAACACAAACCTGAAATAAAATATTATTTCCGATTTTAAGCCATGTTTTCCTTGACTTGCTTCCTCCATTTATCCAGACAATCCAGTCCGCAAAAATGATGTACATAATCAGGGCCTTCAAAGCTTGCAGAGATATCTGCCGGCACCTCGATTAAACATACCTCGCAGGAAAGCACTTCACAAACTTCATCACTATCACAAGAAGTGATGGGTGAACCAGAAGGATTAACGCGATCGGTTAACATTTCACACCCCCTTTCTACAGGTTATGGATTTACACTATCATTATAGTCTACTAACCCGATATTCGTTCCAATGGAACCCATTTAAAACATGAACACATTATCCTCACTGCTCCCTTCCCCAATCTACCGTGCACAAGAAATCAAATTAATCGAAGAAACTTTAGCCAAACAACCCACGCCGCTTGGCCTGATGGAAAAAGCAGGTTTAGCTGCAGCCGAGTTTGGACTTGAATTATTTATTGATAAACCGGTTGTTTTGATTCTGGTCGGGCCGGGGAACAACGGTGGAGATGCACTGGTTGCTGCCAAGTATCTTAAATCCTGGTTTTATCAGGTAACTGTTGTATTCACCGGCAACGCAGAGAAACTCCCTCCAGATGCGGCAAAATCCCTTCAATCATGGAAAGATGCTGGTGGTACGGTTCACGATTCCATTCCTGACAACGTTCAATGGGATTGGGTCGTTGATGGCCTGTTTGGTATCGGACTTGCGCGGGATCTGGATAAACGCTATCTGGATCTGGTAAAAAGAGTCAATCAGATGCAGTTACCCGTTCTGGCACTGGACATACCCAGCGGTTTGGACAGCGATTCTGGCCAGCCATTTCGCGCTGCAATACGCGCAACTCACACGCTTACTTTCTTAGCATTAAAACCTGGACTATTGACTGCTTACGGTCCGGATTATTGCGGAGAAATTCACCTGGACCAACTGGGCATTGAGCCAGAAACCTTACCACCATCAAAAGGAAACTTACTGACCCAGAAGCAGGTCATTTCCGCACTGAAACCGCGCCCACTCAACAGCCACAAAGGCATGCTCGGCAGTGTAGGCATTTTGGGAGGAGCCAACACCATGACAGGAGCGGCTTTGCTTGCAGGAAGAGCCGCCCTGAAATGCGGTGCAGGCCGTGTTTATGTTGGCATGCTGGCTGATTCAGCTCCTGCTGTCGATATTCTACAGCCTGAACTGATGCTGTGCGCTCCTGAGCAGCTATTGGAGATTGAAGGTATTTCCTGTCTGGTTGCAGGGCCGGGACTGGGCCAGTCTGATAGGGCTTTGGCACTGCTACAGAATGCCATCTCCAGCGACTTACCACTTATTCTGGATGCTGATGCGCTGAATTTAATCGCCGTACACCCGGATTTAGCCAGCCAATTGCAAAATAGAAAGAGTGCGAGCATTCTCACTCCCCATCCCGCAGAGGCCGGCAGGCTACTCGGCTGCAGCAATCACGAAATTCAGCAAGACCGTATTGGTTCTGCCTTGGTTATCGCCAGCCGACTAAATAGTATTGTTGTTCTAAAAGGGGCTGGCAGTATTTGCGCTTTCACTGACGAGACCTGGTATATCAATCCCACAGGGAACCCAGGATTAAGCAGCGCTGGAATGGGAGACGTATTATCTGGCATGATTGGAGCCCTGATTGCTCAAAAACTCAAACCAAAACAGGCTATTTTACTCAGCGTATACTTGCATGGTGCCGCCGCAGATAAACTAGTCAGTAGAGGTATTGGACCAATCGGGCTAACCGCCTCAGAAGTCACTGATGAAGCGAAACACCTCTTGAATAATTGGGTCTACGGTAAGAATAGCTAAATCACTATTCATATTCACTTCACTGCTAAGCAATAATCAGCTTCAGTCCAATCAGGATGGTAATGATTTCAAATGCCCTCTTAATAAACTGATTACCCTTCGTGATTGCAAAATGGCTACCTAAATACCCTCCAGTCACCGAACCCAGCAAGAGTGCAGGCATCCAGTCCCACGCGATTTTCCCAATCATGCCAAGCACAATCGCGCCCGTACCATTCCAGAATAACCCGCATAAAATCAGTGTATAGGCAACAGCACGCTTATAGTCCAAACCAAAACGATGAATCAGCCACATCGTCAAAAAAAGGCCGGTACCGGAAGTAATCGAGCCATTCAAAAAACCGATAAAAAACAACCCTGCTATACCGCCAATCAGCGCCCTGCCTTCTCTGTTCCTGGGTGAATGCTCCAAGCCCAATTGTGGCTTGAACACTGAATAAATACCCAACCCCATGGTGAGTACCCCCAAGGCAAACTGGGCATAGCTGGGAGGGATTTTCAGTATCACGCTTGCCCCAAGCACAACACCGGGAAGACCTGCACCAAGAATAATCAGGGAAAATCGCCTGTCCAGCGTATTCTCATTCAAATGCCTTACAGTCGCACCCAAGCCCAGTGCTACGCTCGCCACTTTATGGGTAGCAAGGGCGACACCAAATGGCAACCCCAGAAAAATCAGCATAGGAAACTGGATCAACCCTGCTCCGCCACCCGATAATGCAGAAAACCAATTGGCCAGAAAAGAGGCCACAAACAGCAGCAATTGATCAGAAATATTCATATAACAAACCAGTAGTGTCCGGCAATTTTGCCAAGACGGTTATATAACAACTTGATGCAAAATAGGAAATAGTATGTTTAGGGGTGTCACCGACTTGAACTTGAAATTTCTGAGAAACTGGGATTTTCTCCCTACGGTTTCTCATCATGTTCAGGCCAATTGGTGTTTGCACAACTCATGGAGTATTTACCCCTTCACACATTTCGCCGCTGTGTGCAGCGTTACCCTTCCAAATAGCCCACCAAGACTTTTTCACATCTCGATCAATTTCTCTGCATGGCCTTCGCGCAACCGACTTATCGCGAAAGTCTGCGCGATATCGAAACGTGCCTGCGAGCTCACCAGGCCAAGCTCTATCACCTGGGCATTCGAGGCAACATCGCCAAGAGCACACTGGCCGATGCCAACGAACAACGCGATTGTCGCATTTATGCGGAT
>JAYVLG010000211.1:0-2745 GCA_043759595.1 Sulfurirhabdus sp.
TAGCTGGGGGGCCGGCCTTGATGAGGTTTTCTGGGGGTAGATAGCTGCAATTAGCCAATTGAAATTTGTTTCATAATATCAAGATACAAGACGTGACCCAATGCTGTTCGTTTAACCGTTCGTGGTGAGCTTGCCGAACCACCGGCTACTCACCAAGAACCCTTCGACAGGCTCAGGACGAACGGAATTTTTCTTAAACGAACAGTATTGAGACGTGACCCCAAGACTGCAGATGGCAACGTCCACTTTTTATTCAAACACAGCAGTGCCGTTTGAAGACGTGTAGAGGTAAATCACATTTCTTTTTATACCGGATTTCCCTTCATATGTAGACAATGCAAGATGTTTGCCATCGGGGCTAAAAGCTATGGTTGAAGCAGTACTTGGGAATTCTTGGAGCAGCTTACCTGTATCAACACTGTAGAGATAGGTTTTTTCCTTTCCAGAAAAGGCTACAAGTTTGCTAGAAATATTAAAAGCAACAGAGTGGCTTTGAGAGAAATCAGCAGCCGGTTTCAACCAGTACCAATTATTTTTTTTAATATCCCATAGATTAAACACTGTTTGGTCATTTATATACGTGTAGCTTACAAGGTATTTCCCATCGGGGCTGAACAATGCTATGTCGCTTAAGTCAGGAAATATTCGCAACCGTTTCCATTTGTCGGTTTCCCATAGTTGAACAGTATTAAAGTCAGCGGAAGCAAACAGTTTGTCATCCAAACCGAATGCAACAGTTGTTAACCGACCCTGGTGTTGGTCTATTTTCTTCACTAAACGCCCATTTATTACATCCCAAATAAGAGCAAAACTATCGGTTCCGTAAATAGCAAACCATTTGTTATTTTGACTAAATTGACCAGTGCCTCCATCTTTTGTTTTTACTTTCTGTAGCAGTTTTGGATTGTCGCCTGTGATATCCCAGAAAGAGAAGATCGTGTCATGTCCATATTTAGCCATGGGATCATTAATAATTACTTGCTTTGTTGCAAGCAATTTCGCATCACGGCTTACTGATAAACAACGATGCTCTTTTTCGAGCAACATACTATTTTTCTTTTGGCCTGTGTTTATGTCGTAGAAATTGAGCGAGTTGTCTGAACAAGTAATGATGACTGAGCCATCGTTGTTGAATTGCCGCAAGTGTTCCCTCTCGGCAAGCGCAATTCGTTGTTGTACTTTTGTAGCAAAATTTTCGTCTGCATTTGCGGACAGGGCATAAATAATCGTTGCCAATTGCAAAGCTCTCATAATTATTTTTATATGCTGCATATTCAATCTCCAATAAGAACGCTTTTAGCAAGCTTTAAATAACCTTTTCTTTCGGGCAGACCATTGGCACCGCCATTAACTACAAACGTTACCAGCGTCACGTCATCTGTATCAGCAGCCTCCTGACACGTCCAACGTTTACCATGTTTTTTTCTTGATTCATTACTCCAGTACCAGCCTGCTGAGTCGCATGCATCATAAGGATTGACAGCTATCCGCTGAGGATCGTTTATTTCAGCAGCCTTCGGATGCAAAACCGTTGTCTTCCACCACGATGGTGTAAAGTCTTTATTTTCGAGCCAGCCACGATATACCCAATATTTTGCGTAATTTGCTCGTCCAGTTAAGTGTAACAATCCACGCCCCCTAAATTTGATAGCGTCGGATTCCCCCATATTCCCCAGCATATCTGCATAGTTTTGTTGTTCGTAAAAATACTTATCATCAAATTCGTCGTAGCTATAAAACCTGCTAGCATTTTCATAATTAGGATCATAGCTTTGAGGCTTGTTACCTCTTTCAGCCAATCCTGAAAGAGCGTTCGATTCAACCGCCATTTGAGCAAGAAAATGACATTGACGAACTCTGCTTTCATTAATTCCATAGCGCTCAAACATTTCGTTTAACGGCAGTAAGAATTTTTCCAGATTTGCTTCATGCATTTCATTTGTCGTCCCTTTCATCGTGGGCTTCGGCATAATCGCCCGCAACTGATCCTTCGTAACCCCCATCATCGACTTCAAGTTTTTAATAAACGCCACCGGATGGAAATGCCACACCGTTGAGGATGCGGGTTTCTGGCTGAGCTGTTCCCAGAAGGTGAGCTGCTTGATGTGCGCCAGTTGTTGTTGGTATTGTATCTCTTTAAGTTTCCATGGCGCATCCTTAAGGCGGGCAAACTTGGTGTCGAGGCCAGCCGCGCTCCATTCGGTCGGGTGTAGGCAGACAAGGTGGCGCAGTTGCTCGGCAGTTTGGGGGTTGCGCATCGCGGCCCTGATTTCATCGGCCGAGATGTTGCCGTCCTTGTTGGTATCCAATTGTGCAATAAGTGACGGCACATCCACAAAGCCGTCCTGGCTGTAGCCGCCCGGGTCTTCGATGCGCTTGAAGTCAGGCCAGGCATAGGCATTGGGCGCACCTTCTTTTTTTCCCCAGGTTTCCTGCTTGGGGTTGTCGAGGAAGCCGACCGTGTCGGTAAATATTTCCACATGGGCAACCGCATCGCGATTGAAGTAAGGGCCGGTATAGCCCAGCAGGTCACCGGCCTTGACCTGCAACGGCGGGTTGAGGTTGACCACGCGGTCATATTCGATAGGTGCCACCACATCGCGCACGCTAAACGATTCATTTGAGACATGGACAAAGATTCCGCCAGCTTCGAGTTCATGATAGCCGCTTTTTTTCAGGAAATTCTTATCGTGTGCTGATGGATCTTTAAACCGTAGTGCCGCTCCTTTCGGGGCAAAAGCGATG